>JAWOHI010000356.1:0-13424 GCA_046485255.1 Bacteroidales bacterium | reverse complement strand
GCCTGATAGGGGGAGGCTAGGGCAGACCCGACCAGGTGCGTGGTGTGTGCACTGACATTGCCCCCCTCGTGATCGGCGTGAATGACCATATACAGGCGCATCATCCGCTTGACCTCCTCGCTGTCGTGTCCCATCATATGTGCCAGGTTGCCGGCCCAGTCTAGGTCCGAATCGGGCTCAATATGATGGCCATTGTGATAGGCGTGCCGGTACACGTAGGCAGCTATCCTCGGGATCCTGGCAATCAGGTCCATCACGCCTTCGTAAGTGGAATCCCAATATTCTTTCTTGCTGACACCGGCCTCATAGGCCTTCATAAACCTCGAACTCCCCGCCATCGCCACGATGCCGGTCACGAATTGGTTCATTGGATGGGTATCCCTCGGGAGTGCGTCGATCACGTCAAAGACGTGCTTGGGAACGTGGGCCCGCTTGATCCACTCGTTTTGAACGTAAAGGACATCCTCCTCAGTCGGCAGTTCATCCATCAGCATCAGGTAGAAGAGCCCCTCGGGCAGCGGCTCCCCGTCAGGATTGAGCTTTGGAAGCAATTTCTGCAGTTCGGGGATCGTATAGCCCCTGAAGCGGATCCCCTCCTCGGGGTCGAGTTTTGAGGTGCAGGTCAACAGGCTGACCACACCCTTCATCCCGGAGAGCACATGACCGATGGTCACCTCTCCGATCACCACCCCGCCAAAATCGTTTTTTAAGGTCTTGACGATCTCGGCTTTTGGCAGGGCTCGTTCGATAAACTTTCTTTTAATCTGTCCCATTGGTCAGTTAGATAAGATGTTATGGAAATTCTGATTCAATTGGCTGAAAAATTCTTCGGTGGTCAGGTACTGGTCCTTAACGCCTCCTTCGCCATAAACCAGCAGAGCCAGGTCCTTTGTCATACTTCCACCCTCAACGGTTTGGATGCAGGCCAGCTCAAGCTTTTCGGCGAAAGCGGCGAGCTGATCATTTCGGTCAAGGCGCGCCCTGAATGCAAGTCCCCGGGTCCAGGCGAAGATGGACGCAATCGGATTGGTCGACGTAGGCTGGCCCTTCTGATAAGCCCTGTAGTGCCTGGTCACGGTGCCGTGGGCGGCTTCGGCTTCCATCGTTTTCCCATCGGGGGTGACCAGGACGGATGTCATCAGTCCCAGCGAGCCAAACCCCTGGGCAACCGTATCCGACTGGACGTCACCATCATAGTTCTTGCAAGCCCAAACATAGCCGCCGTTCCACTTTAGGGCTGCGGCTACCATATCGTCGATCAGGCGATGCTCGTAGTGAATGCCCAGCTCCCGGAACTGGTCCTTGTAATGCTCCTCGTAAATACCGGCAAAAATATCCTTGAAGCGCCCATCATAGGCCTTAAGGATGGTGTTTTTGGTTGAAAGGTAGAGCGGCCACCGCTTGTTGATCGCCATATTAAAACAGGAGTGGGCAAAGCCGGTGATGGACTTGTCCGTGTTGTACATCGCCAGCGCAACCCCATCTCCTTCAAAATCATACACATCGTGCGATTGCGGGATACCTTCCTCAGGGGTGAATGTGATCGTCAATTTGCCTTTACCCTTGACCAGGAAGTCGGTGGCCCGGTACTGGTCGCCGAAGGCGTGCCTGCCGATGCAGATCGGCTGGCTCCAGCCCGGCACCAGCCTGGGTACGTTCCTGATCAGGATCGGCTCCCGGAAAACGGTTCCGTCCAGGATGTTACGAATAGTACCATTCGGGCTTTTCCACATTTTCTTCAATCCGAACTCCATTACCCGGGCCTCATCCGGCGTAATGGTGGCACACTTGATCCCGACCCCCACTTCCTTTATGGCATTCGCGGCGTCGATAGTCACCTGGTCATTGGTTTCATCCCGGTGCTCAATGCCCAGGTCAAAATAGCGAATGTCCAGGTTAAGGTAGGGCAGGATCAACTGCTCTTTGATCATCTTCCAGATAATACGGGTCATTTCATCACCATCCAGTTCCACCACCGGATTGGCTACATCAATTTTCCTCATGTCGGTTAATAGGTTAGTGCCGTAAATATAGTGAAATTTCAGGAAGCAGGATGGGAAGCCACGGTGAAAGGGGTCATCATTCCTTTCGCCCGCCGCCCCTCCTGATCAGGTTCAGTGCTGATCCGGCCCTGAACCACTCAATCTGGTTTTCGTTGTAACTATGATTCACCACGATCCGGTCTGCGGTTCCGTCGTTATGGTTCACCACCAGGGTGAGCGGCACGCCGGGTGCGAAGGTTCCAAGACCGGTGATGTCAAAGGTGTCGTCCTCGCGGATCAGGTCGAAATCGGCTTTTGTAGCGAAAGTCAGTGCCAGCATTCCCTGCTTTTTCAGGTTGGTTTCGTGAATCCGGGCGAACGATTTGACCACGATCGCCCTAACGCCCAGATACCTTGGTTCCATCGCCGCGTGTTCGCGGGAGGATCCCTCCCCATAGTTCTCATCCCCTACCACGATGGAGCCGCGGCCCTGACTCTGGTAAAGTCTTGCGGAGTCGGGCACCGGCAGGTATTCGCCGTTCAGGCTGTTTTTTACCAAATTGGTTTCGCGGTTGAAATAGTTCACGGCCCCGATAAGCAGGTTGTTGGAGATGTTTTCGAGATGGCCGCGATAGCGTAACCATTTGCCGGCCATTGAGATATGGTCGGTGGTACACTTCCCGTACACCTTGATCAGCAACCCAAGGCCCGTGATGTTCTTTCCATCCCAGGGCTTGAATGGTTCAAGCAGCTGCAGACGGTTGGAACTGGGATCCACCGCCACCCGGATATGGCTACCGTCGGCGGCAGGCTCCTGGTAACCGTTGTCCTCCACGTCAAATCCCCGGGTGGGTAGCTCCACGCCGGTTGGCTCCTTGAGCTTGACCGGCACTCCATTCTCATTGATCAGGCTGTCGGTGAGAGGGTTAAAGGTGAGGTCGCCCGCGATGGCGAAGGCGGTGACGATTTCCGGAGAGGCCACAAATGCGTGGGTATTGGGGTTGCCGTCGTTGCGACTGGCGAAGTTGCGGTTGAAGGAGGTGATGATCGAGTTTTTCTCCTGGCGGTCGGCATTGTGCCTGGCCCACTGCCCGATGCAGGGTCCGCAGGCATTGGCCAGTACCACGCCGCCGATCTTCTCAAACACATCGAGCAGCCCGTCCCTTTCAATGGTGTATCGCACCATCTCCGATCCCGGCGTGATGGTAAATTCGGATTTGACCTTCAGGTTCTTGTCGAGGGCCTGGCGGGCAACGGAAGCGGCACGGGTCAGGTCTTCATACGAAGAATTGGTGCAGGACCCGATCAACCCAACCTCCAGTCGGGCAGGGTAGTTATTTTCCCTGACAGCCTTGCCGAATTCCGATACCGGCCACGCCTTGTCAGGAGTGAATGGCCCGTTCACGTAAGGCTCCAGCTTATTCAGATCGATCTCGATCACCTGGTCGAAATAGTCTCCCGGGTTGGCATAAACCTCCGGATCGCCCGTGAGGAGATGCTCCAGGCGATCAGCCAGGGTGGCAATTCGTTCACGACCCGTTGCTTTCAGGTAGTCCGACATTTTGAAGTCGTATCCAAACAGCGAGGTGGTGGCCCCGATCTCGGCACCCATGTTGCAGATGGTTCCCTTGCCGGTAGCCGAGATGGTTTTGGCCCCATCGCCGAAATATTCGAGGATGAATCCGGTCCCCCCCTTGACCGTCAGTATACCGGCCACCTTGAGGATGACATCCTTGGCTGAGGTCCAGCCGCTCATCCTTCCGGTGAGCTTGACGCCGATATACTTCGGAAACCGCAGTTCCCAGGGCATTCCGGCCATCACATCAACCGCATCCGCGCCACCCACGCCGATGGCCACCATCCCCAGCCCGCCGGCATTAACCGTGTGCGAATCGGTTCCGATCATCATCCCGCCCGGAAAGGCATAGTTTTCCAGCAGCACCTGGTGGATGATGCCCGCACCCGGTTTCCAGAATCCAATGCCGTATTTGTTGGACACGGAGGATAGGAAATCAAATACCTCTTCATTCGTCTCAAAGGCCGCCTTGAGGTCGGCGGTGGCGCCAGATTTGGCCAGGATGAGGTGGTCGCAGTGAACGGTGGTGGGCACGGCTGTCCGCTGCCTGCCCGCCTGCATAAACTGGAGCAGGGCCATCTGGGCCGTAGCATCCTGCATCGCTACCCGGTCGGGCGCAAAGTCGGCGTAGTCTATCCCGCGGCGGAAAGGCACCTTTGGCAACTCGCCAAACAGGTGGGAGTAGAGAATCTTGTCAGTCAGGGACATAGGCCTTTCAAGCAATTTCCGGGCTCTTTCAATCCTGCCAGGGAAGTCTTGATATACGCTGTGAATCAGGTCAAAATCAAACATCATCACGATCAGGTTTTAGAAGGGTTATCAAATGCATCTATCCGAACAACAAAAGTTAAAAAATGTTTACTAATGTAGGAAAGTCTGGAAACTGACAAAAATCATAGCCTGCAGCCCGGCCGGGCTCACTATTTTGGCTATATTTGTACCCATTCAATACAACACCTAAATTACTGATAAACATGGAATTATTAGAAAGAATCAAACAAAACGCAAAAAAGTACAATAAGAGGATCGTTTTACCCGAAGCGTGGGAAGAGCGCACGCTGAAGGCAGCCGATATCATCCTTGGAGAGGGGCTGGCCCAGGTGATCCTCACCGAGAAGAGCGAAGTGGTTTTCCGTGAAGCTGAAAGGCTGGGCCTGAAGAACATAGGCAGGGCGGTCATCGTGGATCCCGCCAGCCACGAAAAAAAGGAACAGTATGCCGACCTGATGGTCGAGCTGAGGAAAAGCAAGGGGATGACAAAGGATGAAGCCATTCGCCTGCTCGATAACCCGCTCTACCTGGCCACCTTGATGATCAAGGCTGGGGATGCCGACGGTGAGGTGGCGGGAGCCAACAATTCAACCGGCGACGTGCTCCGGCCGGCTTTCCAGTATGTCAAGACCCTGCCGGGCATTTCGGTGGTGTCAGGAGCATTCCTGATGATTCTTCCCGACCCGCAATGGGGCGAGAACGGTTTGATGGTGTTCGCCGATTGTGCCGTTCACCCCAACCCGACGGCCGGCGAGCTGGCGGAGATAGCCGTGTGCACCGCCAGGACAGCAAGAGATATTGCGGAAATCGAGCCCAGGGTAGCCCTTCTGAGCTTCTCCACCAAGGGGAGCGCCCGGCACGAGATGGTCGACAAGGTGATCCAGGCTACCGAGATGGCCAGGAAGATGGCCCCCGAATTCCTGATCGACGGGGAATTGCAGGCCGATGCAGCCATCGTGGAGTCCATCGGGCGTAAGAAGTGCCCCGACAGCCCCATTGCCGGCAGAGCCAACGTGCTGGTGTTCCCTACACTCGAATCCGGTAATATCGCCTATAAACTGGTTCAAAGACTGGCCAACGCCGAAGCGGTCGGGCCGGTCCTCCAGGGGATGGCCGCACCGATCAACGACCTGTCAAGGGGCTGCTCCGTGAGCGACATCGTCAACCTGGTGGCCATTACCGCCAACCAGGCAGCAGGAAACTATTAACCAAAAAATTTCCATCAATAAATTTCCACCATTATGTCAGATATCATTGAACCGATCGAACAATACGCCCTGAGCAAGAAAAACAAGCCAAAGACCCTCTTTTCCAGGGTCGGGATCGTAGGTTGTGGAGCTGTGGGCCAATCCATTGCCCGGATGATCGCCACGCAGGGAATTGAGGTGGTGTTTATCGAGCTGGATGAAGAGAAGATCGAAAGCGCGCTGAAAGGGATCGAGACCGAACTCGACAATATGATCAACCACTGGGGGATGACCCAGGGCGAAAAGCGCGGGGTGATGAACCGGATCAAGGGAAGTCTTTACTGCAAGGACCTGCAGGGGTGCGACCTGGTGATCGAGGCCATCAAGAGCAGAAGCCGCGAGGAACGCGTGAGCCTGCGCAAGGAGATCTTCAAGAGGATTGAGGAGTTCATCGATCCTTCGGCCATCATTGCCACCAACTCGACCACCATCGTAACCACCGAGTTGTCCTCGGAATTGAAGCACAAGGACCGCTGCGTCAGCCTGCATTTCTCCACTGCAAACCCTGGTGCCAATATCGTTGAGGTGGCAAGGGGCCTCTACACATCGGACGAGACCTACAACAATGTCAAGAAATTCGTTCGAATGATTGGCAAGAAGATGATCCCTGTTCAGGAGAGCCCGGGACTGATCACCGTCAGGCTGTTCGCCAGCCTGATCAATGAAGCCTGCGAGATATATATGGAGGGAGTCGGAACAATGGAGGATATCGATATTTCCGTAAGAACCGGCCTCGGGCTCGGAATGGGCCCGTTTGAACTGGCCGACAAGATCGGCCTGGATAAGGTGGTTCGCTGGCTGGAGAACCTGTATAATGAGTTTGGCGATATGAAATACAAGGCCAACCCGCTGCTGAAGAGGCTTGTCAGGGCCAACCGCCTGGGCCGTATCACCGGTCAGGGTTTTTATAAGTACGACGAGAACGGAAAGAAAATCGAGAACACAACCCTTTAATCCTTATTGTAATGAAAATTCTGGTCCTGAACTGCGGAAGTTCATCCATCAAATATCAGTTATTCAATATGGCCGACAAGAGCCTGCTGGCCAAAGGCATCGTGGAAAAGATCGGCCTGAAAGGCTCTTTTCTGAAGCATACCAAGGCTGACGGGCAAAAGATCACCCTTGAAGGCGAAATTCTGGATCACCAGACCGGTATCGAGTATCTCCTGGGGGTCCTCACCAGCAAGAATCACGGGTGCATCTCCGGCCTGGAGGAGATCAACGCTGCCGGGCACCGTGTGGCTCACGGCGGGGAACACTTCAAGGACAGTGCCTTCGTGGATGATTTCGTCCATCAGGAGATCGAGAAGCTCTTCGAACTGGCCCCCCTGCACAATCCGGCCAACATGAAGGGCATCGATGCAATGGCCCAGCTGATACCAGGGATTCCCCAGGTGGCCGTCTTTGACACCTCCTTCCACCAGACCATCCCGGATTATGCCTATATGTACGGCATTCCTTACTCGCTTTACAAGAAATACAAGATCCGCCGCTACGGGTTCCACGGCACCTCACACCGCTTCGTGGCCCAAAATGCCTGCCAGGCGCTGGGTATCAACATTGAAGATAAGAAAATCATCACCTGCCACCTGGGCAACGGAGCCTCCATCGCCGCCATTTCGGGCGGACACTCCATAGACACCTCAATGGGATTCACACCGGTCGAGGGATTGATAATGGGAACCCGCACGGGCGACCTGGACCTTGGGGTGCTGACCTTTATAATGGACAAGGAGGAGATCGACCAGCAAACGGCCAACACGCTGATTAACAAGCATAGTGGTATGCTAGGAGTTTCAGGTGTCTCCTCCGATATGCGGGAAATCGAGAATGAAGCCTGGAATAAGGGCAACGAGCGGGCCAACCTGGCCCTGAAGATGTACCATTACCGGGTGACCAAGTACATCGGGGCTTATGCGGCCGCGATGAACGGGGTCGACCTCATCATCTTCACCGGTGGGATCGGGGAGAACGGACCGGAAACGCGCGAAGCCATCTGCCAACACCTGGAGTTCCTGGGCGTCGATTTCGACCCTGCCAGGAACGAAGGCCTGCGGGGCAAGTTGGCCCCCATTTCCAGGGAGGGATCCCGGGTGACCGTAATGGTGGTGCCAACCAACGAAGAGTTGGTGATCGCCGAAGATACCGAACGAATTGTGCAGGCCCGGTCGTAAACACCGATATTTTGGTAAATTAGGGCCGATAATAAGCCTGCTTATGTTCAAGCATATTCACGACCTCCGTCAACTGAATCGCGCCGGAAAAGGCCCCAAAAGGCTGGTTTTAGCTGCAGCCCAGGATAGTTATGCCCTCAAGGCCGTCTGCGATGCCTGGGCAGAGGGGCTTATCCAACCGATACTGGTGGGCCACAAGGAAGAAATCAGAAAGCTGGCCGCCAACAACCAGCTGAACATCAGTGAGTTTGAAATAATCGATGAATCTGATGCCAATAGGGCGGTCGGCCGTTCCGTCGCCCTGATCAGGGAGGGAGGAGCCGACATCCTGATGAAGGGCTCCTGCGGCACCGCCCAGCTGCTCAAGGGGGTGCTCAACAAGGAGGCCGGCCTCCGCAAGGGGGAGCTGCTATCGCACTTTGCCCTGTTCGAGATTCCCGCCTACCATAAGCTTTTAGGCATAACCGACGTAGCCATCAACATTGCACCCACCTTGCAGGATAAGGCAGCCATCCTCAGAAATGCCGTTGAATTCTTGCAAGCCCTTGGTTATGAGCAACCCAAGGTCGCCGTCATTGCCTCAGTCGAAACAGTCAACGAGCAGATGCCGGCCACGGTGGATGCCGCCCTGCTTACCGGGATGAATCGCCGTAACCAGATCACCGGGTGCCTGGTGGATGGACCGCTGGCCTTCGATAATGCCATCAGCCTGGAGAGCGCCCGGCACAAACACATTGGCGGAGAGGTTGCCGGCGACGCCGACCTCCTCCTGATGCCGGGCATCGATGCGGGCAACGTGCTCTACAAATCACTGACTTTCTTCGGAGGGGCCAAGGTGGCCTCCATCATTCTTGGGGCGTCGGCCCCCGTGGTACTCACTTCACGGTCCGACTCCGAAGACTCCAAGATGAACAGCATCCTGATGGCTGCCGTAGCCAATATAACATAACCGGTTGAAAAAGAGGAAATGAATCCGATAGAAATCCTGGTCATCAACCCCGGCTCCACCTCCACCAAAATCGCCGTTTTTCAAAACAACAAGCCGATATTCCAGAAGAATATCCGGCACACCCGTGAGGAACTGAAGCCGTTTGAACGGGTCACCGATCAATACGAGTACCGGAAGAACAACATTCTCAATGAGTTGACCAACGCGGGCATCGACATAATGGGGATTCACCTGGTCGTAGGTCGAGGCGGGCTTCTCAAGCCGATCGAGTCGGGGGTTTATCAGGTCAACCAGGCAATGATCGACGACCTCAAGGCAAACACCACGCGGCAACACGCCAGCAACCTGGGTGCCATCATTGCTTATGATCTGGCCGGGATGATTCCCGGCGCAGAAGCCTATATAGCCGACCCGATCGTGGTTGACGAAATGCAGGATATCGCGCGGCTGGCGGGGCACCCTGAGTTCGAGCGGGTCTCCGTATTCCACGCCCTGAACCAGAAAGCGGTTGCCAGGTCGTATGCCAGTTCTATCGGACGAAAATATGAGGACCTGAACCTCATTGTCACCCATCTCGGCGGAGGCATCACCGTCGGGGCCCACGAAAAGGGCAGGGTGATCGACGTGAACCAGGGACTCGACGGCGAAGGCCCCTTTTCTCCCGAGCGGAGCGGAACCCTTCCGGTAGGGCAGCTGATCGGCACCTGCTTTAGCGGTAAATACTCCGAGGAGCAGGTACGGAAAATGGTCGTCGGAGGAGGAGGCCTGGTCGCCTACCTCGGAACAAGCGCTGCCAATGAGGTTGAGGAGCGGATCGCGGCCGGTGATATGGAAGCCCGTAAAGTCTACGAGGCGATGGCCTACCAGGTGGCCAAGGAGATCGGCGCCTGCAGCGTGGTCCTGAAAGGCCAGGTTGACGCCATCCTGCTGACGGGTGGCATCGCATTCAATGAACTCTTCATTCAGCTGGTAACCTACCGGATCGCCTGGATAGCCCCCGTACGGGTCTTCCCGGGTGAAGATGAAATGAGGGCACTGGCAATCAACGCACTAATGGTGGCAACCGGCGAGATGGAGGCGAAAAACTATGCCTGATGGCCGTCAACCAAGAATTCATCAGTGATGAGAAAGAAACGCATTCCTCTTTACCTGACCATCATCATCGGGATGGTGGCCGGACTCCTTCTGGGCATTTTGGCCGTCAACCTGAACTTTGGTGAGCTGGTTACTGACTGGGTCAAGCCCTGGGGTGTCATTTTTATCCGGATGCTCAAGCTCATCGCGGTTCCCCTCGTCTTTGTTTCAATCGTGGTTGGTATCTCCAGCCTCGGCTCCATTCAAAAACTGGGAACCCTGGGTGTCAAGACGGTAGGGCTCTACTTCCTGTCAATGATCGGCTCGGTAGCCGTCGGGTTGATCCTGGTCAACACCATCCGGCCGGGTAACACCTTCCCCGATGAGAAGCGGGCCTTCTATATGGACAAATTCAAGGAGTCGATGGAGGAGAAAAGCAGTCTCGCCGACAGCTTCAAACAGGATTCACCGCTCCAGTTCATCGTGGATATGGTGCCCGAAAACATCATCCGGTCTGGTTCGGATAACTCCAATATGCTCCAGATCATATTCTTTGCCATCCTCCTTGCAGCGGCCATCGTGATGATCAAGGGAGACAAAACCGCCCCGTTCACCGCTCTCATTGAAAGCTTGCACGAAATCCTGCTGAAAGTGATCGGCATCATAATGCAATTTGCACCGATCGGAGTACTGGCCCTGCTGGCCGGACTGGTGGTGGATTTCTCCGCGGATGTCGACCTGTTCACAGCCCTGGGCCTCTATTTCATCACGGTAGTGCTTGGCCTGACTGGTGCAGTCCTGGTCTTTTACCCCATTTTCCTCAAGGCGTTCGCCCGAAAAGTTAAGTTTTTCCGCTTCCTGAAGGCAATCGCCCCGGCACAGATGGTGGCCTTTTCCACCAGCTCCAGCGCGGCAACCCTGCCTGTTACCCTAAAGCAGAACATTGATGAATTGGGGGTTTCGGAAGATATCTCCAACTTCGTCCTGCCGGTCGGCACCACGATCAATATGGACGGAACAGCCTGTTATCAGGCCATAGCGGCCATTTTTATCGCTCAGGTATTCGGGCTCGACCTTACGGTCTTTCAGCAGTTGGCCATCGTTTTAACGGCCATTCTGGCCGCTATCGGGTCACCTGGTATCCCGGGAGGCAGTATCGTGATGCTGGTGATCGTCCTTAGCTCCGCGGGCATACCGGTAGAGGGGCTCGCCCTGATCATCGGGATCGACCGGCCCCTGGATATGCTCCGTACCGTGGTCAATATCACCGGGGATTCAGCGGTCAATTACATTGTCGGCAAAACCGAGAATAAGCTCGATACCTCAAAAACGTACTAACCGTTCAAGCCCCGGGCTGCGAGAATCCCATCTTGCCAAACCCATCACTACTTTTTTTCCTTCTTTAGTAAAGAATTTCGTCAAGGTTGCTAATTTTGCCTCACCTTTTGCGGGAGTAGCTCAGGGGTAGAGCATCAGCTTCCCAAGCTAAGGGTCGCGGGTTCGAATCCCGTTTCCCGCTCAATAGATTAAAAAACAGGCAACTACGCCTGTTTTTTTTTATCCATTCCCCTCCAGGAATCGCCTATTCCAATTCTCTACGCCTCATTGCAGTAATCAAATCCCGCAATTTTAGTCAAGATGCCCCAAACAACCAGGTCGCTTGCCCGGGAACAGAATTCACAAAACTGTATAGGGTGAAAATAAGCAGAATTCACAATTGTATTCCCTGAACCCAATTCAACTTGGTGAATATCATTTGCAATACGATTACAATTGTAAACCGCTAACTTGCGTATTTTCGGCAAGTGATGCGTATTTTCTAACTTACATATAATCAGTATTTTAAATACTATAATTTAAACTATAAGATGTAAAATTTGCTGAAAAACCGTGCAAATAGCAGAAATCCAGTATTAATGAATGCATATTTTCTTTATTATCAGTAATTTACAGAATTCGGTTCAACCAAAGATGTATGTATGAACTATCCTGGAAGCTTGAATACGACAAACAATGCCCTCATTTGACCAGATTATCTTGATATTTGTTTAAACTACTATGATATAGTAAGTTAATCTACTGCGAATAATTGAGGGCAATTGATACATTGATCCTCTTCGCAAACCCGTATGATATCCTCATTCAATTTTGTTGAATCAATGCTTGCAATAGAAATGAATGAACATACTGATCAAGGCTTTGTAATTCAAGTTGACAAATGTAAATTTGTACATCGTTTTGTGAATTCCTGACAGTTACAAATGTAATTTGTTAATTTGAGTTATGTGATTTACATTTGTGATATGATTGATCGAATCAAGGAACTCATTCTGGCAGAGGGATTAACTCCAGCCAGCTTCGCCGATACCATTGGTATTCAGCGAAGCAGTATCTCGCATATCCTGAATGGAAGGAATAATCCAAGTCTTGATTTCATTATGAAGACCCTGCAGCGGTTCCCTGCCGTTAACCCGGATTGGCTTCTTCACGGCCAGGGCGAAATGCTGCGGTCCGCTGAAAGAACTGTAAATAAGGTTGTTAAAGAACGAACGATCTTTGACCTGCCTCCGGTTGCCCCTCCGGTCGAACCAAAAGTCGAGCCGGTAAAACCGATTGAAAAAGAGGTAGATAGGGTTGAAAAACGGGCAAGATTCGTCGATAAGGTTTTAATATTTTATTCCGATCACACCTGGGATGAATTTCAAAAGGGCTGATTGGATCCCTTTTGCTCCGGTCAACCGGAATGAATAACTTTGGCGGATCTTTGACCTAAACGCGATGTTTTATAAATCCGTCATCCGGCCCATCCTTTTCCTGCTATCACCGGAGGCCATCCATAACTTCCTCTTCCTTGTCTTCAGATACTGTCCTTTCATCGGGAGGATCATTTCCCTGCCCCTGCACCTGACACTGCCCAAGGCTACCGCCCCTGTCGAGGCGTTTGGACTGCGGTTTCGTCATCCGGTCGGGCTGGCGGGCGGAATGGACAAGAAGGCCATTGCGTTGCGCTTCCTCCGGAATGTCGGGTTCAGCTTCATCGAGGTTGGCACGGTGACCCCAATGCCGCAAAAGGGAAATCCCAAGCCCCGCCTGTTCCGCCTGAAACGGAACGCGGCTATGATCAACCGGATGGGATTTAATAACCCCGGCGTAGTTGAAATGGCCAAACACCTGAAGAACAGGCCATCGGGTGTCATAATCGGGGGCAACATCGGAAAAAACACCCTTACGGGCAATGATCAGGCCTGGCAGGATTATGCCATCTGCTTCAACGAGCTCTATCCCTGGGTCGATTATTTCGTCGTCAATGTTAGCTGCCCAAACATCAAGGACCTTAGTAAGCTGCAAAACAAGGATTCTCTTGCGGAGATTCTGCAGCACCTGACCGCAATCCGCCGGGAGAAAGAAACGCACCGCCCCATCCTGATGAAGATTTCCCCCGACCTGTCATTCCAGCAACTGGATGAGGTGATCGGGGTAATCCGGAGTTCCGGGATCGAAGGGGTGGTGGCCACCAATACCAGCATTCGAAGGTTTGGCCTTGACTACAGCCAGGAGGAGCTTGACCGGTTCGGCGAGGGAGGACTTAGCGGGGCTCCCCTGCGAGCCACATCCACCGGAATGATCCGGTACCTGCGCGAGAATCTTGGT
>JAWOHI010000179.1:0-13343 GCA_046485255.1 Bacteroidales bacterium | reverse complement strand
ACCGAATTCAATATCGAAGGGTATCCTTCCGAATCGTTTATTCAATTGGTTTTAAGCGTACTGCCCGAGCAGGTCACGCTGGTGCCGGACGCTCACGACGCCATCACCTCCAACGCCGGGTGGAATACGGTGAGATACCATAAATTCCTTCGCGAAGTGGTGGCACGATTCCAGGAGAAGGGCATCCGGGTCTCCCTATTTGTGGATGCCAACCCCGAAATGGTCCGGTTCGCGGCCAAGACGGGCACCGACCGCATCGAACTTTACACCGAGCCCTATGCCCAGCAGCACCCGGTCAATCCCGCGGAGGCGATCTCCTCTTTCAGGGAGGCCGCCGAAGTGGCAGCGGAGTGCGGGCTGGGATTGAATGCAGGCCACGACCTGAATCTTGACAATCTGGGCTATTTCGCCAGGCACATACCCAACCTGCTTGAAGTCAGCATTGGGCATGCACTCATCGCGGATGCCCTTTATCTCGGACTGGAGAACACCGTCCAACTGTACCGTCGGCAATTGACCGGTTAATCCCGTTAACTGAAAAATGAAGCTGCACCACACCAGGCTGGGTTCGGGCCATCCGCTCCTGATTCTTCACGGACTGTACGGATCAGGGGAAAACTGGCTTACCATTGCCAGGGCGCTGGCCGGGCTCACCGAGGTGTTCCTGCCCGACCTCCGCAACCACGGGGCCTCGCCGCACGCGGAGCAGATGGATTATGCCTCTATGGCGGCCGATGTGCTGGAATTGATGGACGACCTGGATATCCCGAAAGCGGTTTTACTCGGGCACTCGATGGGCGGCAAGACGGCGATGCGATTCGCACTTGAAAACCCCGGACGGGTGAGCCGTCTCATCATTGCGGACATCAGTCCGAGGAACTACCTCGGCGGCCAACAGGATGATCTCCATCTGAAACAGCACCAGCTTATACTTTCTGCCCTGGAAAAGGTTGACCCCGGCCTGGCCGGCTCTATCGGGGATTTGGACCGGATGCTGTCGGAGGGTATCCCCAACCGCCGCCTCAGGCAATTCCTGCTGAAAAACCTGAGCAAATCGGACGCCGGCCTTTATGAATGGAAGCTGAACAGGCAGGCCATCCGGCAAAACCTGGCCACCCTGGCCGGAAGCATCGGGGATGACCTGATCTCAGGCCCTCCGCAAAAGAGCTTTCCGGTCCTGTTTATTCGCGGGGAGCAATCACCCTATATCACGGAGGCTGATTATGGGATCATCAGGAAGCTTTTCCCGCTGGCGCAAATCAACACGATCAAGGAGGCAGGCCACTGGTTGCACGCCGAACAGCCTGACCTGTTCATCGGGATGGTCAGGAAATTCTTGCTCGAAACCTGATCCCGCTCACTCCGACAGGTGCTGCCTGATGAGGGAGGTCAGCAGCCGGATCCCAACACGGTTCTCCCCTCCCTGGGGAATGATCAGGTCGGCATATCGCTTGGACGGCTCGATGAATTCAAGGTGCATCGGCTTGACCGTCACCTCGTAGCGGTTCAGGACCGTCTCGGCCGACCGTCCCCGCTCGGCCAGGTCGCGGCGGATGACCCTTGACAACCGGTCGTCGGCATCCGCATCTACAAAAACCTTGATATCCAGCAGGTCCCTCACCTCCCTTTGAGTCAGGACCAGGATGCCCTCCACCAGGATCACCTTGCGCGGATGGATCAGGATCGTCTTCTCCTCACGGGTGCAGGTGAGGTAGGAATACACCGGTTGCCTGATCGGCTTTTCCTCCTTCAGGTCGCACAGGTGCTGGATCAGCAGTGACCACTCAATCGATTCCGGATGGTCGAAATTGAGCTTCTGGCGCTCCTCCAGCGGAAGATGGCTATTGTCCCGATAATAGGAATCTTGCGGCAGCAGTACCACTTCACCCTGGTTAAACCCGGCCATAACCTTTTTAACCACGGTGGTCTTTCCTGATCCGGTTCCACCGGCAATACCTACAATCAGCATATTTATTTACGGGATTCGGGAGGTAATCGTATATTTACGTTTTTTCACAAACCAGCAATGATCCGGCACATCGTCCTGTTCAAATTAAAGCAATTTTCTTCAGAATCCGATCGGCTGGAAGCCGCCGAAAATGTGCTGGCCACCTTCAGGGCACTGGTGGGGCAGATTCCGCAAATCAGGCAATACCGCATCGAGAAAGGGTTGCCGCTGGGAGCTGCCTCCTGCGATGTGATCATTGATAGCACCTTCGATAACACCGACGACTTGAAGGCATACCAGTCGCATCCTGCACACCTGGAGGCGGTGGAGCTGAATAAACAGTGGACAGATTACAAAATGAGTGGAGATTTTGAATTTTTAATATAGATTTAACCCCTGAACTGTCAAGCCAAGCCTAATGCTATATCCGTTAAAATTCAAGCCGATATACCAATACCGACTTTGGGGCGGTAATAAGCTGAGAGATGTCCTGGAAAAGATGGACGCTCCTGATATGACCGGGGAGAGCTGGGAGATCTCGGGGGTTGAAGGCGCCATCTCGGTCGTCAAGGACGGGTTTCTCGAAGGCAATGACCTTCAGGAGCTTATCGAAGTTTATATGGGCGATCTGGTTGGTGACTCCGTGTATGACCGGTTTGGGCTGGAGTTTCCTTTGCTGATCAAACTGATTGATGCCAACCAGGTCCTGTCGGTGCAGGTTCACCCGGATGACCAGCTGGCCAGGGAACGCCACGATGCAAACGGAAAAACCGAGCTGTGGCACACGATCCAGGCCGATCCGGATGCCGTGCTCTATACCGGTTTTAACCGGTCGCTTGACCGGGAAACCTACCTGGCCTTTCTGGCTGAGAATCGCATTGAGGAGCTCCTCAACTGTGAGCCCGTGCAGGCGGGCGATTCGTTCTTCATACCGGCCGGGCGGGTTCACGCCGCCGGAGCGGGGATCCTGTTTGCGGAAATCCAGCAGACCAGTGACCTGACCTACCGGATTTTCGACTGGAACCGGCTGGAAAAGAATGGCCGGCCCCGTGCCCTCCACACCGAATTGGCCCTCGATGCCATTGATTTCAAGCACTATGATTCCTATCGGAATGCATACGAGCCCGTCCTGAACGGCGCAGCCAGGATCGTCGAAACACCCCATTTCACAGTCAATCACCTGTGTTTTAACCGCTCCATCGACCGCGATTACCTGGACATCGACTCCTTCGTTGTTTACATCTGCCTGGAAGGCAGCTTCTTGCTCCATTTTGGTGAAGAGAACCCGGTACTGGTTAAAAAAGGAAAAACCATCTTGCTGCCGGCCATATTCAAGGACGTAACCTTGGATGCCCGGGAAGAAACGAAGGTTCTGGAGGTCTATATTGAAAACGCCGGAAAGCAATCCTGAGCGGGCTGACCGTTCATTCTTGATCAGGGCGGTTGAACACGTGGCCGCCAACTCCAACCCGGACAAGTGCCCCGCGCCTGTTTATCCCGAATATGCCTTTATCGGCCGCTCCAATGTGGGTAAATCCAGCCTCATTAATATGGTGGTCGACCGCAAGGGTTTGGCCAGGATATCCGGAACTCCGGGCAAGACGCAGACGATCAACCACTACATTGTCAATGACGCCTGGTTTCTCGTCGACCTCCCAGGCTATGGCTACGCCAAGGTGTCCAAGGTTCAGCGGGAGAAATGGGTGCGTTTCACCACCCGATACCTGAAAACCAGGGCGAACCTGATGACCCTTTTCGTGCTGATCGACGGGCGCATTCCACCCCAGGAATCCGATATCAGCTTTATCAACTTTCTGGGATCAATTGGCATCCCTTTTCTCATCGCCATCACCAAAACGGACAAGGTACCGGCACCACAGCTTAAAAAGTACAGGCAGGCTTTCGAAGAGGCGCTGCGGCCCACCTGGTCTGAAATACCGAGGTTCATCGCCACCTCGGCCGCAAAAAAAAGAGGCCGTGCCGAGATCCTTGAATACATCCAGGAAACCAATTTACTTTTCCGGACCCCGGCTCCGAACCCCTAATTATTGCTATTTTTGCACGGTATCCGAAATCAGAAACCTTATAGAACAACCATTGCTCATGCATCCCAACAGCCCGATCAAATTGTTCTCGGGGACCAATTCCCGGTATCTAGCGGAAAAAATTGCCGCCTCCTATGGCACCGAGCTTGGCAAGGCCTCCATCCTGCGCTTCAGCGATGGCGAAATTCAGCCCTGCTTTGAGGAAACGGTACGCGGCGATTTTGTCTTCATCATCCAATCCACCTTCGGCCCGGCCGACAACCTCCTCGAACTCCTGATGCTGATCGATGCCGCCAGCAGGGCTTCAGCCTATAAGATAGTGGCAGTCATTCCCTATTTCGGGTATGCCCGGCAAGACCGGAAAGACAGGCCCCGGGTCTCCATCGCAGCCAAACTGATGTCGAACCTTCTGGCCGCCGCGGGGGTGAGCCGTGTCATCACGATGGACCTTCACGCCGACCAAATCCAGGGATTTTTTGACGTGCCGGTCGACCACCTCTTTGCCAGCACCGTCTTTATCAACTATGTCAGCTCCCTTAAGCTCGACAACCTGGTCATCGCCTCCCCCGATACGGGTGGAACCAAGAGGGCCAACTCTTATGCCAAATTCCTGGATGTTCCGATGGTCATCTGCCATAAGACCAGGAAAGGAGCCAACATAATCGACGAAATGACCGTCATCGGGGATGTTACCGATAAAAATGTGGTGCTTGTCGACGATATCATCGATACGGCCGGAACCATCACCCGTGCCGCCAACCTGATAATGGAAAAGGGCGCCAGGTCGGTCAGATGCCTGGCAACCCACCCGCTATTGACAGGTCCGGCCTATGAACAAATAGAGAATTCCGCCCTGGAAGAGGTCATCGTCACCGACTCCATCCCCCTGGTCAAATCAAGTCCCAAAATCAAGGTCATCACCATCGCCGACCTCTTCGCCGATATCATCAAGAAAGTCTATAACAATCAATCCATCAGCACGACTTTCTTATTCTAAAAAAGTGTATATTTGCACCCTCAATTTAGCCGGATAAACAATTGAAGTGTAATGGGGGACCGTAAGGCATCCGACCGGCTGATTGCCACGGAATCCTGAGTAGCACAATTTAAAAGATGAAAACATTAGACCTTAAGGGTACCATTCGTACCGAAACCGGGAAGAAAGCGACCAAGAGGGTGCGCCGCGAAGAGAAAATTCCCTGCATCCTTTACGGGATCAACCAACCGATTCATTTTGAGGCCGATGCCAAAGAATACGGGCACCTGATCTACACCCCTCACGTGTACCTGGCCAACCTCGACCTGGATGGCGCCGTGTATCAGGCCATCGTTAAGGAGATCCAGTTCCACCCGGTCAGCGACAAGATCCTGCACATTGATTTTATTGAAGTTCAGGCCAACAAGCCCATATCGGTAAAAATCCCGGTTCAGCTCGAAGGGTTTGCCAAAGGAGTACAGCAGGGTGGAAAACTGGTCCTGCAAATGAGGAAACTGGCCCTGAAAGGGCTGGTAAGTGAAATCCCGGCCCAACTGGACATCGACGTGACGAACCTGGAAGTAGGCCAGACCCTCAAAGTCCGCGAACTCTCCTTCGAGGGTATCGAGCTGCTCGACCCCAAGAACTCCGTGGTAGCTACCATTAAAACCACCCGCGCAGCCAAGGCTGCAGCCGAAACCAGTCAGCCTGCCAAAAAAGGCTGATCCGCCCGTAATTAACACCCTTTCCAGGTGAAATATCTGATTGCCGGACTCGGAAACATTGGTCAGGAATACAGTTTCACCAGGCATAATATCGGATTTTTGATATTGGACGCGCTGGCCAGTGCGTCCAATGTCGTTTTCAGTCCCGCCCGGTACGGTGACCTGGCTGAGTACCGTTATAAGGGAAGAACCTTTATCCTCCTGAAACCCAGCACCTATATGAACCTTAGCGGCAATGCGGTCCGCTACTGGTTGCAGAAGGCCGCCGTCGAAACCACTAACCTGCTGGTACTGGTGGATGACCTGGCCCTGCCATTCGGTCAGCTCCGGCTCAGGAAGGGCGGCAGCGACGGGGGGCATAATGGGCTGGGAAGCATTATCGAAGTGCTGGGAAATGACCAGTTCGCCCGGCTGCGGTTCGGCATTGGACCAGCTGTTGGCAACCCGGTCAACTTCGTCCTTGGCAAATGGCAATCAGCAGAGGAACAATACCTGCCCGAACGGCTGAAAACCTCGGCCGACCTGATCCGGTGTTTCGGAACCCAGGGGATCGACCGCACGATGACCCTCTACAACCGCCCCTGGTCACCCCAGGCCCCGGATCCTGCTGAAGAGAAGGCAGGTTCTTAGCCTCATAACATTCAGTTTTCTTTGTTAATTTATTGTTAATCAGCACCAAAGTATATCGTTCCCGCTAATTTTGCCGAATAAAGCCAAATGAAAAGCAAAACCATCCGCTGGATCATCGCCATCTCCACCATTTCCCTTATTGGCCTGATTGCGACCCAGTTATACTGGATAAACAACGCCCTGAAGCTGGGCGAAGAGCAGTTCAACAGTCGCGTTACCATCGCCCTGCAGGGAGCCTTGGATGAGTACGTCCAAGTCAAACGCGGAGAGCCCTGCGAGGCCAACTGCGGGTGCCTGCAAACCCCTATTGCTGCCGACAGCCTTTTTGTCAACCTCGAACCGGCAAAAATGGATTCCATCCTGAAAATCCATTTCGCCTACCACGGCCTTCCGGCCGACTTCGGCCTCAGGGTAGTCAAATGCCAAACTGCAGAAGTGCTTTATGAAAAGCTGACACCCGGCAAATCCAAAGGCTACACCAGTCGGCACCAGATCAGCCTCTCCTGCCTGCGGCACCAGGATAGCCACCGGATGGAGGTCGACTTCGGCAGACCGCGGAAAGTGATCCTGTCTGACCTGCTGATATGGCTCGCCTCCTCCACCATCTTCCTCCTGGTGCTGGTCCTCTGTTTTACCTTCATCCTCTTTTCCATAGTCCGCCAAAAGAAGATCTCCGAAATCCGGAATGATTTCATCAATAATATGACGCACGAGTTCAAAACCCCCATCGCCAATATCTCACTGGCCTGTGATGTGCTCAGAAGGCCCGATGCGGTTAAGGACCAGGAAAGGATTGGAAAATATGTAACCATTGTCCACGAAGAGAACCACCGGATGCGGTCACTGGTGGACCGGGTACTGCAGTTCGCCCTCTGGAACCAGGAGAAGCCGCACATCGACCGGATCCCGTCCGATTTGAATGAGCTCATCCGGGATGCCGTTGACCATATCTGCCTCGAGGATTGCCGGCCGGAAGCCAGAATTGAAATGGAACTGTGCAGCGACAGGCACGAAATCGAGGTAGACCCGGTCCATTTCACCAACATCATCCACAACCTGATCGACAACGCCCAGAAATATTCGGTATCCGATCCGGTCATCACCATCACAACCAGGTTATCCCAAAGGGAATTCACCATTGAGGTGAAAGACAATGGCATCGGGATCACCCCCAAAGCCCAAAAGCACATCTTTGAAAAGTTCTACCGGGTTCCCACAGGCAACCTGCACGACGTGAAAGGCAGCGGCCTGGGGCTTTACTATGTCAAAACGATGGTCGATATCCACGGGGGATCCATCCGGGTTAAAAGCGAACCGGGCAAGGGTTCCAGATTTATCATAAATTTGCCCAGATGAAAGAGGTAAAAGCTGAGATTTTGCTGGTTGAAGATGACCAGAACCTGGGCTACATGCTACAGGACTTTCTTGAAATGGAGGGCTATAGCATTGATCTTCAGAAGAATGGAGAGTCTGGTTTGACTGCCTTTAAAAACAAGCCGTTCGACCTGTGCATTCTCGACGTGATGTTGCCGCTCAAGGACGGGTTCTCCCTCGCTGAGGAGATCCAACTGGTCAACCCGCAGGTCCCCTTCCTTTTTCTAACGGCCAGGGCATTGGAATCCGACAGGATCCGGGGGCTCAAGCTGGGGGCGGATGATTACATCACCAAGCCGTTCAGCACCGAAGAGCTCAAATTGCGGATCGAAATTATCCTTAGAAGAGCCGGAAAGCAGATCGGCCTGGAGCAGAACCACGTCTATACCATCGGCCGGATTTTCTTTGATTTTGCCAACCAGGTCCTCCAGATCCACGGGGAGGAGCGCCGCTTGACCAAAAAAGAGGCCCTGCTTCTCAAGATGCTGTGCCAGAATGCCAACAACCTGGTGCGCCGGGAACAGATCCTCCTGCAGATTTGGGGTTCGGACGACTATTTTATGGGCAGGAGTATGGATGTGTATATAGCCAAGCTGCGCAATTACCTTAAATCGGAGCCCGCCATCAATATCGTCAATATTCACGGAACCGGATTCAAGCTGGAGGTGAACGAGTTGTGAGCGAGGGAATCAGGATCGACAAATGGCTCTGGGCCGTCCGGATTTTCAAGACCAGGAACCTGGCCGCCGACAGCTGCCGGATGTCGAGGGTCCTTATCGGCGATGAACCGGTCAAACCCAGCCGCAATGTCAGGATCGGCGATGTCATCGTGGTGAAAAAACCACCCCTGACCCTGACCTACAGGGTGGAGGGGCTGATCGAAAAACGGGTATCGGCTCCAGAGGCGGCCCTGAACTGCTCCAACCTGACACCGCCTGAGGAGTTTACCCGACTGAAAACGATCCAGGAGAACGCCTTTTTCACCCGTGACCGGGGAGCCGGCAGGCCCACCAAAAAAGAGCGGCGCGAGTTGGACAAGCTGAAACCATAAAACATTAAGATGATCATTGCCAGACAGAAGCGTGAGGAGAACATCGCCGAGTACATCCTGTACCTGTGGCAGGTTGAGGACCTGATGCGGGCCTATGAACTGAATCGTGAGAAGATCAGGCGCGAAGTGGTGGAGCAGTTTGACGTGAACCCATCGGTTAAGATGGAGATCCGAGACTGGTACTATGGCATTCTGGATGCGATGATCGAAGAGAAGATCACCTCCGCCGGCCACCTGCAATTCCTGGTCAGCCTCGTCGCCGATCTCAACGACTTCCACTTTAGGCTGATTGACAGCCCCTTTCATTCGGATTATCAGGAGGCCTACCAGGCAGCCATTCACAATATCGGGGATTTCCGCCAGCGAATGGGGTTAAAGGAGCGGATATCCGACATTGAGGTCTGCCTGACCGTGCTCTACGGGATGCTGCTGATGAAAATGAAAAAGCGGAGCATTTCGGGGGATACCGCCGAAGCCATTGAGAGTATACGGAGCATGATCGCCCTCTTCTCCTCCAAGTTCAAGGATTTTGAAGAGGGGCGGATCGAGGTCTGAAATCAGAAGAGAGATCCCTGAATAGGCTTGGCATCAGAGAGTTCGGCATAATTAAATGGCTCCTGAACCTCAGGAACATTCCGGTTCCCACCCCTGGAAGTGATCAATCCCGATACCGGCCACGCCTCCAGCCAGTCGTCCGGACAGGGCGCCAGCAGGTTTGCTTTTCCTGAACCGGGTTCCAGCCACCCCTTCTCCAGCTCCTCCGGAAGGATCACCGGCATCCGTTTTTTCCGGTTATGAATAGTGGCCATCAGATGGTTGGCCTGGGTCGTCACGATGGTAAAGGTCGGGACCACCTCACCGGAGCCGGGATCCACCCAGGATTCGTAAAGGCCGGCCATAACGAATGGCCGACCTTCACGCATCCGGATGAAATAGGGGAACTTGAGTCCATCCACCTCCCTGAACTCGAAAAAACCATCTGCCAGGACCAGGCAATGGCGGCTGGCCGCGGCACCCCGAAACGCCGGTTTCTCAAAAATGGTCTCTGCCCGTGCATTCACGGTGTTGACCCTGAACTTCCTGGCATCAGCCGCACTCCTGATCCAGGGCGGGATCAGGCCCCAGGAGTGAAGGCTAACCCGGTCGGGCCGTTCGGCGGTGATCAGGGGCCACCTCGGAAATTCAAACGCGGTCTGAACATAAACCGGCTTGAAATACTCCTGGTCAATCTCAACCGAACCAAACCGCTTTTGAAGCTTGGACTGGTCGGCACGCATTGAGAGAAAGACGCACATTAGGATTTACGATTTACCATTTACCATTTAACGCACCATTGTCATCCCGATGAAAATCGGGATCCCTTCCCTTAACGCACCATTGTCATCCCGATGAAAATCGGGATCCCTTCCCTTAACGCACCATTGTCATCCCGATGAAAATCGGGATCCCTTCATTTAACGCACCATTGTCATCCCGATGAAAATCGGGATCCCTTCCCTTAACGCACCATTGTAATCCCGATGAAAGCCACTCACTTTTCGGTAAACGCCTTATAGTACAGCTCGTTACCCTTCTTATCAATAGCCTTGACGCCATTGGTCATCCACTCGGGGGCCGGTTCCTCCTTCAGGTAGTGATTGAAGAACTGCATCATCCTCACGCTCCAGTCTTTTTTATCGGCCTGACGCGACAGGTTATGCGGGGCGTTGTTGTAATTGACCAGCCAGGCCGGCTTGCCCAGGCGGCGCAAGGCCACGAAAAGCTGAACCCCTTCGGCGAAGGGTACCGCCCCATCTGCATCATCGTGCCGGATCAGGCAGGGTGTATTGATCCGGTCGGCAAAGAAGAGCGGGCTGTTTTCGATGAACAATTCCGGCTTCTCCCAAAGGTTGCCGCCAATGCGACTCTGGGTCTTCTCATACTGGAACTGCCTCACCATCCCGCTCTCGGTGCGGATGCCCCCATAAGCCGACGTCATATTGCTGACTGGCGCTCCCGGCGAGGCTGCCTTGAAAATGTCCGTCTGGGTGATCAGGAAGGCCGTACCATATCCGCCCCAGCTCTGCCCCTGGATCCCCAGGCGGTCCATATCCACGAACCCTCTCTGGTTAAGGTACATCAGACCGCTCATAATCGAATTGTAGAAGGATTTTCCCGGGTTGCCGATGAAAAAGCGGGTATCGGGCATAAAAATCAGGTAGCCGTTGGAGGTATACTCCAGCGGATTGACCGTACTGGCGCTGGCTCGGGGGACGTAATGGGTGTGCAGGCCGTCCGAATGGCGCTCGTAAAAATAAACGATCAGCGGGTACTTTCTGGAAGGATCAAAATTTTCCGGCTTGTAAAGCAAACCCTGGCACATCTGTCCGCCAAGGTCGAGCCATTCAACCAGCTCAACAGTGGCCCACAGGTACTCCCCCTGCTGGGGGTTGGCCTCGGAAAGCTTCCTGGCGCCATTAAAATTCAGATCACTGCACCAAACATCCGGATATTCCGAAACCGTGCTCCGGGTCCAGATGACCCGGTCGGAATCGGTTGCCTTGACCGGATTGCTGAACCGGACATCCTGCATAACCACCGGTGTCAGGTCGGGCTTGTCGAGGGTGAAACGGCTGAATCCCGACTGCTTGTTGCGGGCACCGGAAACTGAGAAGAGATTCATCTTCGACGGGTCGATGGTTTTCTCCTCGGCATCAAGGGAGACATACCGGTAGGAGAGCTCGCTTTTCCGTCCCTCACCTCCGGTGATACAAAGGGGCTGCACCTTCCCGTCGGGTTGGATCCGCCAGATGTCATAACGGTCATAGAGATAGAGCCATCTATCCTGGGAAGCCCACCCCATCACCCCGTAACTGCGGGGTTCGTCGGGGGTGTCGTGCGTTTCGCTGGCAAAAACACCTCCGAGATCCCCGGTGAGGTTGACAGTGGTTTTCTGGTCGATCCGGTAGCTATAATAGGATGAATCGGCCGGTTCCCACCAGTAGAGGTAGAGGCCCTCCTGCGAAACGCCAGGGCTGAAGGAGGCCTTGCGAAACAGGAGCTCCCGATTGCCGTTGTTCAGGTCCACCAAGTAATAATCGCGCCAGCTGGTTGAATTAATGGCGTTTGCAAGCCGATACGCTTTATCATCGATTCCAAGCGCCAGGTCCAGGTCGCCCTCCTTGAAGAGCCTTACCGACTCCAGCCCTTCGGGGTGCTCCAGTTGAACCATTTGCCTTTTCTTAACGTGATAGACCGCCTGGTAATTCTTGCGCCGCTCCTGATTGACGCGGTTCAATTGCATACTTTGGAGCACATCCTCCTGCCAATGCCAGATATCAACCGACACCTTGTCATCCGCCAAAGTGGAGTCCTTCTTCTCCTCCTCGGCTGCCGACCGCACAGCAGTGCCGAAAAAGAGCTTGCCGCCGCCGGGAGAGAACCTCAGCCGACCGTTCTCGCTCACGCTCCAGCCTTCCGGCATCCCAGCCGTCAGGGAATCGGCAACCAGCAGAGGTTCCTTCTCCCTGGCCGACCAGAAATAGAGGCTGTAATTCTTTGATTTGGTGGTATCTGTCGTGAAGAGGAAGGCCAGCTGCGTGGCATTCTCGTCACAAATCAGCCCCTTGGCTACCCCGGTTTTCGTCCACACAACGCGCTCGGTTGCCTTACCTGTTTCGAATATCCTGATGGTTGAAACCGGCAGGGAATCTTCCTCTATGCCGATCATGCAGAGCCACTTGCCATCCTTGGAAAAAAAGTACTCCGTCACTTTGGGGAAATTCAGCGAATCACGCGTAACCGGGTCCATCACGACCAGGGGGAGTCCGTTGTATTCCGATTTCTTCTTGGATTTGGGCTCCTCCTCCTTCTTGCGTCCTTCGGTGGTATCACGCTTCTCTCCCTTGACTTCGGCAACCTGTTCCTCCTGCTGGAAGGCGATCCAGCGCGAGGGCTTATCGGCCACCCTGAAGGATTTTAGCAGAGGGTAACGGATCAGCTCCTGGCTTCCGATGACATAAATTCCCAGAGAATCCTTGGGCATTTTCTCCGGCTTGGCCTTTTTTATTTTGGCCTGGCGCACGGTATCGGATTGCGGTGAAATCTTGAATGCCAGCCAGTTGGATGATGGAGAGAACTGGGCCTGAGATCCACGGCTGAATAAGAAGACTTCTTGATCCCCGTCCCAGCCTCGCAGGAACAGATTTCCGTCGCCCACGTGGGGGTTGACCATCCAGGTGACCAGGTTCCCGTCGTTGGAGATTTTTTGCCCCGACAAGGTTTTCCAGGAGTCGTAATGTGTAAAGTCGATCGGCTTCTTTCCGCTCTGGCCAAAGGCAACGGCCAGGGATAGTCCGATTAGCAACAGGGTAAAGGAATACCTTTTCATTCTACAGATCATAATGTAACTAGTTTTGGTTTAAGTATTTATCTGTTTTTCACCAGCAGGCGAGGTTCCAGCATATCCATCATCGCATAGCGGACGCCCTCCCTTCCGAAGCCTGAATCCTTGACTCCTCCGTACGGCATATGATCGGCACGGAAGGTGGGCACATCGTTGATGATCACGCCCCCCACATCCAGTTCGTTGAAGGCACGGTTCATCTCATCGAGG
>JAWOHI010000278.1:0-10887 GCA_046485255.1 Bacteroidales bacterium | reverse complement strand
GCGATGCTGTTCAGGAACTTGCCAATCTGACTCTGGATATCCTTCTGGGTCTGGTAATCGAAGTTTTCAAATGCACGCCGGTTGAGGAAGTCCATCATCACCTTCGTCACGTAATCGAATACCCGCACCACCGAGTAGGTCTGTAACCCCAGGTTGTCGCCATTGAAAAGGGTCTTGGCCGAGAAGGCCATCACCTTGCCATATTCGTTCACCATCGGAACCAGGCCGAGCTTTTCCAGACTGGCTATCTCGCTCTTTTTCAGGTCGAAACGAACACCATCCACCTCATTAATCCCACCGTGCTTCTTCCCGGCAGCCACCTGCGACATCAGCGTGTTGTAGATGCTGCCTGCCAATGCGCTTGACGGCGGCACGTAGAGTTCCTCCTCCTCTCCGATCTCGTGGTATCTTTCGCGGCCGACGAGCCAGTTGCAGGCCATCATTACGTTCGACCGGTACATATCCCCGCCGGTGAGGTTGGCCGCCTCGAAGAGTTCCATCACGTCGTCGGGATTGTCCAGGTGTTCGAAGTCGGTTACCAGCATCACCTTGTTTTCGTGGGCGATCTTGGCCCATTTCTCCACCACCTTGTTCGAACCGAGGTATCCGGGCACCACCAGCAAGCCGTAATTGTCGCGCAGGTCTAGCCTGTCGTAACTGCTTACCAGTTCGGCCTGAACGGCATCGATGAACCGGGTGTCGTCGAGATCCTTCAGCTGCTCCAGGTCGGCATTCAGGAAGGTGACATTCTTTAGCTTGTCGCTCTCAGTGTTCTTGAAGAAGAGGGCCACGCTCCGGTACGACTGCTCGAGGTCGCGGGTCGCTTCAACGGCCCGTTTCAAGTTCTCCTTGAGGGTGCGGTCGGCCACTTCGACATTCCGCTCGCACATCCCCACCATCTCCGGGATGCTGTCGGTGGAGGTGAGCACGGCTGCCCACAGTTCCAGGGAGCTCTTCAGCGACCTGCGCTCCTCTTTTTTATCCGATTCGGCCAGGAAGATCTTCTTCCGGGCTTTTCGCTCGGGATTCATATTCTGGACCCCTTCGAACGACATCTCGAGAAGGTCGAATCCGCCGACCTTCGTCAGCTCTTGGATGCTCTTGTCGAGCAGCTCAGACGGCTTCTCAACCTGCTGGACATCCGTGGCTATCTTTTCTTTGTATTGCTCAAAGGATTGAGCCTGTTTTTCCTGTTCAGCCATTATGGTAATTTTTTTATTGTTCAGGGTTTAACGCGCTTCAAATCTCACCTAACGGGCCTCCTCCAGCTCCTTGATCATGGCATAAAGGGAGTTGAGCACGGCCTGACGGGTATCCCCGCTCTCCAGCGCCTTGCGGAGGAGCTTGTTGCTCTTGAGCTGCTTGATGATCTTCTGAAACTGGTCTTTCTGCAGGTTCAGGTTTTGAAGGAAAGCGCTCTGGGCTGTGATGCCCTTCACTCCGAAATCGGCCAACCCGCCGAATCGCAGGTTTTCCTGGAAAGCGGCGCCGCTATTATCCTCAAAATCAACCTCAACCTGAGGCTTGAAATGGTTGAACACCTCGTCAATATTCTTCAGGCCCTCCACAATATCAGGCCTTACGGGAGCATCGTGGGTCAATTTTTGAACCAGAAGGGTTTTGTTCTGCGGGATTTCAAGAATGGCCTCGCTGGCATCACCCTTGACCTCATTGCCGCCAATTCCATACGTTTGCATAAGATATCGGTTTTAATGGTTATTTAATTCATTTTATGATAGTTGTATCAGTCGTCATTGTTTTTCCCATACGATCTCCCCGTCCGGGCCGGTCTTGATCAGGATGGTGTCGCCTCTTCCCACCTCCCCGGCTATGATCATTTTGGAGAGCGGTCGGCGCAGGCTGTTCCGGATGACTCCCACCAGGGGCCTGGCACCATATTTGGGATTATAGCCCGATCTGGCCAGCGCCTCCTTGGCCGCCGGCTCGATCTGAAGCCTGATCCCTTGCAGGTCAAGTGATTTGTACAGGTTCTTCAAGTGGATGTCGAAAATCTTGACCACATTCTCTTCGGAGATGGGGGCGAAGGGTACGATCTCGGTCAGCCGGCCGAGAAATTCTGGCCTGAAATAGCGCCCCATTATGTCCATCAGGTCGTTCGATTTGGGGATCTCCCCCCGGCCAAAGGCCTCCACGATGAATTCGCTGCCGATGTTCGAGGTGAACAGCACTACCGAATTGGAAAAATCGCCCTCTTTTCCGAGGCGGTCGTGCAATTTGCCTTCGTCCAGTATCTGGAGGAAGATGTCGAAAACCGATTTGTGGGCCTTCTCGATCTCGTCGAACAGCACCACGGCGTAAGGTTGCTGCCGGATCTTGTTGACCAGCAGCCCCCCCTCCTCATATCCCACGTAACCCGGGGGTGCGCCATACAGCAGGGCAGCGCTGTGCTCTTCCTTGAACTCCGACATATCGAAACGAATCAGGGAGGACTCATCAAGGAAGAGAAACTCAGCCAGGGTCTTTGCCAGTTCCGTCTTGCCCGTGCCCGTAGGCCCCAGGAAGAAGAATGAGCCGATCGGTTGTCCCGCCTTGCTGAGGCCGGACCGCGATTCGAGGATCGCCTCGCTGATGCTTTTTATGGCGTGGTCCTGGCCAACCACCCGCTTTTTCAGGTGCTCTTCCGTATTGAGCAGCCTGTCGCGTTCGCTCGACTGCATCTTGCCGAGCGGGATGCCGGTTTTCATTGACACAATGGCCCCCACATCGCTCTTTTCAAGGGTTTCCCGCTTGGCCGACGCCAGTTCCGTCAGCCGGTCGAGCGAATGCCGGAGCCCTTGGGCAACGAGAGCGGGGTCGTCCCCGCCGGAGCCGTCATCCTGGTCATCCAACAGGGCATACAGGACCGGGCTGATCTTGTCGCGGATCTGGCGCCTGAACCAGAGCAGCTCCCCGACCAGCTCCTTGTCGGCGACTCCCGCCTCATTCGCCAGAATAGTGTCGAGCTGCATCCTTAACCCCTCCAGCTCCGGAAGCGAGGTGTCGCCCATCATCCGCACCACCGACATCGTTCGGTCGATCAGGTCGATGGCGGCATCAGGGAGGCAACGCTCCTTTAAATATCTCTTTGACAGGCGGATCGACTCACTGATCACGTCACGGTCGACCCGCAGGTTGTGATGCTTTTCGTATCCGGGTGCCACCTGGCTGATCATCCTGAGCGCAGCCTCCTCCTCCGGTTCCTCTATCCTGACCACCTCGAACTGGCGGTTGAATGCCTCGTCTGTTTCGATATGCTTGGTGAAATTATCCACTGAGGTGGTTCCGATCACCGTGAGGACCCCGCGGGCCAGCTCCGGCTTCAGGAGGTTGGCCGCTCCCGAGGCCCCGGCCTGCTTGTCGAGCAGCATATGGATCTCATCGATGAAAAGGATCGCCTTGTCAAACTGCTCTATCTCCCGTATGATGCTCCGGAGGCGGTCCTCCACCTCCCCCTTGTAGGAGGCGCCGGCAATGAGCGAACCAAAGTCGAGCTCGAAAATGCGCGCCTCCCTGAGATTGTCCGGCACCTTTCCATCCTGGATGTTCTGCACGAACCCATTGACCAGGGCCGTCTTGCCCACGCCGGGATCCCCGATCACCAGCACGTTCGGCTTCGACCGCCGCCCGAGGACCTCCGCAACCATCCGGATCTCCCGGTCGCGACCCACCACCGGGTCCAATTTGCCCTGCCGCGCCAGTGCCGACCGGTCGATGCAGTATTTGAGCAGGGCGTTCTGCTTCTGCTCGCCAGCGCTTTTACCACCGGTGGGCGGGAGCAACCCCAGCGACCGGTCGAGATCGGCCTTACTCACCACCGCATCCAGCAACTCATTGGGGGTGACCGGGAAACTCTTTAACTGTTCGTAGGAGAATCCAACCCCGGGCGTACTGAGTGAAATCAGAGAACAAAGGGGATCTATCTGATCTTTAGACAATTTGAGCCGGATATTGTCGGCTTCCACCATTACGGCCTGAACTTGGTCATCCGCAGGTGGCAGATCAGGGATCTTGGAGGAACGGGGGTAGGTCTCGATCCGGACATCAGCCCACTCCTCCATAAAATAGAAATCCTTGTCGAGGGACTCGAGAAACTGGAGAAGACCAATATCCTTATGCAACAAGGCCTTAAGCAGATGCGCGGGGGAAAACCGTTCATTGGAAAACTCCCGGGCGATGGATTGCGCAATTCCGACGGCCCTCTTCAAATCGTCGCTATATTCCATACTATCAGGTTTTAGCGGATTTCTTACCGGATGAATAACTAAAATTAAGGTATTTTTTTGGCTATTAGCCAATAACCGCGGAAAAAAATGCGGCCCAACCTGTTATTTTACAGAACTTTTTGGCTAACGACCGGATGAGGGGCGAATTCTGATTTGATCTTCCAGGATCAGCTCATTGCTTTCCGAGAAGACTTTGATTTCCATTTTGTCTTTAATTGCGCGGATCTCCACGCGGTTGTTGTTGCCGTTGATCAGCAGGGGGCAGTCGAGCCCGGAAAGTTTGGGATTCAGCATCGCATGACGGTGCGTGTGGCCCGATATCATCAGGTCGGCCGAAGCTTCCCTGATCACCGGCCCGAAATGCTCATACAGGAAATTCATCCCGTGCCACGTGCCGTCCCCGGGATGAACGGGCATATGGATGAGGAAAACCCGGAATGAAGCTTTGCGGTAGGCTTCAGTTTTAACGTGCTCTTTCAGCCACTCGGCCTGCTCCAGCCGGTACCGGTCATAATCGGCCAGACCGTAATAGTACCGGTTGTCATCCGGCTTGTCCTCCCCGCAATCCAGCACGACGAAATGCACCGGGCCGCGGTCGAAGGCGAAATAGTACCGGTCGTCCGGGAAATGGAGGTAATCCTTGAGCCGACGCGCCAGGATGCCCCTGGTCTCGTGGTTCCCCCGGATCATCACGAACGGGACCTGGGAGGCGAAGTAACGGACGCTGGTGTCGATGATCGGCCCCAGCCACTGCTCCTCTTTTTCGAATACGTCAATCATATCACCGTTGAAAAAGACCAAATCGCGCCGCACTGCAGTGCCCTGCCGAAGATGGTTGGCGAGCTTGGCGCCATTGGTGTGTATATCATTTACAACCAAAAAGCTAACCGTATCTGATCCAGGCAAGGGGGTCCGGAAAACGGTTTCCCTGCTCCTGACGGTATCGCCGTAATAGACCTGGTAGGGCCTGAACTTGAGGATTTCGGCCGCCTCGGCACGGTAACGGTATTCGCGCCCGGGCTCGAGGCCGCTCACGACCACCCGGTGGAGCGTTCCGCCGGCATCGATCATACCGTCGTTTGAGTTGCGGACGAGCATCGGACCAGAATCCGGCCGGCCCGATAACAGAATCCCCGGGACAGCGGCACCGCTGGTCGTAAAACAGACCGTCACCGATGTGGGTGTCAGGTTCTGCAGCCAGGGCCCGTGGGTCATCCTTAACGGTTCAATGATCTGGCTGTACGAAAAGATCGAAAAGAGTGAAAACGTGAGAATTAATGCGCCTCGCCTCATTTTTTGATTTATTTTGTGCATCGAAAATAACGATTTCTCGGGCGATTGGCGATGATCTGGCTTCTAATTGGTATTTTGCATTAAATATCCGGGATGAAAAAATCAGGGTCTTTAGGGGTTGCGGCCGTGTCCGTCCTGATCCTTTTGGTGGCGGGATCGTGCAACCTTTTTCCCGATTATCCTCGATCAGGGCTGACCGAGGAGATCCGTGAGATGGTTCCTGATTCGGTGCTTTCCACCCTGGGCAGCCTGAAGATGCCCCTCAACCTGGGGGATACCCCTCCCGACATAGAGGGGACCTTCCTGGCCAGCCCCTTTGTCCTTAACGCCAGCAACCGGAAAGGCGACCTGCCCGGACAGGTTTTTTCGAATTACCAGGTTACCTTCTATGAAATCGCTGATGCGGAGCCGCGTTTGAAAATGAACTACACGAACGGACCGGAATCGGGTTACGGGGTGGAGTCTCTCATCTCGGGCAAGAATCAGGATTTCACGGTTTTTGCCAGACTGGTTGCCAATTATAATGGCTATCCGGCCGACCTGCTGCATATTGTTTCCGGAACCCTGGTGGAGAACGGCGTGCGGGATCTTTTCTTTGCCAGCGTGGTGATGAACAATTTCGATAACCCCGGGCGCGTCTGGCTCGAGAACGGGCAGTGCCGGGTTTGCTTCGACTCGGACAGTTTCTCCCCAATGATCACCCCCCCGATCCCGTTTGGAAGAAGGACGGGCCCCAGCGTATCGACCCTCCTGGAAGGGACCGGGCAGCTAACCAACTGAAAAGGTGGAAGGTACCGAGTAAAATCACGACTATGAATCAACCCATTAAATCACTGATAATCTGTTCAATTTGTCTTATTCCGATTACCGTTGCGGGTCAGGCTACCCTGGAGGCATTAAAAACAGACCAGCCCGTGCTTATTGACGGCATCCTGAACGAGGAGGTTTGGAAACGGGCCGTCCCTTACTCCGATTTCACCAGCTTTATTCCCGACTATGGTCGGCGTGTTCCGCAGCAAACAACGGCCTTTCTTGCCTATGATACTGAAAATCTTTATTTTGCATTTGAATGCCTTGATCCCGAGCCAGACCGGATCAAGGCCAACGTGGCGGAGCGGGACGGAATAACGGCTGACGACTGGATCTGCATCAACCTGGATACCCGGTTTGATCAGCAGGCGTTGAACGCATTTTATGTCAACCCTTTAGGTATCCAGCGCGACACCCGCTACGCGGCCGGGAATGAAGATGCCAGCATCGACCTGGTCTGGTACAGCGCCGGCCGGCTCACCGGTACCGGGTACGCCATCGAGGTTCAGATCCCGCTCAAGAGCTTGCGATTTTCGGCCAGCGACCCGGTCAGCATGGGCATCCTCTTGGAACGTTACATCAGCCGCACCGCCACCAATGTCGGCTATCCCCACCTGGATCCGTCGATGGGATACAATTACCTGCCCCAGCTTTTGCGAGTCGATTACCACGGGGTCAGGCACTATTCCCTGTTCGAAGCGATCCCTGCGGTGACTTATTCGCATCGCGACCGGAACGTGGACGGGGCTCTGGCGAAGGAGTTGCGGCAGCCCGACCTAAGCCTGACGCTCAAATATGGGATCACTTCCGATCTGGTCCTGGATGCGGCGATCAACCCCGACTTCAGTCAGGTCGAGGCCGATGCGGGCCAGGTTGACGTCAACCTGCGCTACCAGCTCTTTTACCCCGAGAAGAGGCCATTTTTTCTCGAAGGAAGGGAGAAATTCAAAATCGGCGCCACCCAGTCGTCCTATATGGACCCCATTTACTTCCTGGTGCACACCCGCACCATCGTCAACCCGATCGCCGGGGCCAAGTTCACCGGCAACACCGACAGCCGCAACTCCATAGCCCTGCTGTACGGCGCCGACGACCTGCCCAGGCCATCCGATTCGGCAGCGCGAGAATATGCCCATTTCCCGATACTCCGTTACAAGCACAACCTGAAGGATGACGGATTCGCGGGATTCCTTTACACGGGGCGGGAAACCAGCGAATCGGGTAACCGGGTAGTGGGTACCGATGCCCAGATCCGGATCAATAAATCGACCCTCCTCGAATATCACCTGCTCGGATCCAACCAGACGGAACAAAACAGCAGCAAGAACAGCCACGCTGCAGGGCTATATTTCCACTCCGAAACCCGGGAGTTCGATTATGCCCTCACACTCAAGGATATCGGAAGAAATTTCCAGGTGGAGACCGGCTACCTCACGCGCACCGGCATCAGTCAGGCAACCGGCCTGATAAAGAAAAAGTTTTACACCTCATCCGACCTGTTCAGGCGGTTCGACCTGGAACTGTTCGGATCGGCCTCCTACGACCGCTTCTATTTCAGGTGGGAGACCTACAACGAGGCATCGCTGCTGGCACGGATTGGCGGAACCGTCCAGTTCAAGACCAAGTATAACCTTTCCAACGAGGTATTCCTTGGCCGGACCTTCAACACCAGCGGGATTCACGCCGCCATCCAGGGGAGGTACAAAACCTGGTTCTCGGGCAATATCACGGCCCGGCGCATTCACGCCATCTACTATTCGACGGATCCTTTCGGGGGGATGAGCACCCGGGGATCCATTTCGGCCACCCTGCAGCCCTGGCCTAAGTTTGAAACGGCTTTTTCCCTGACATACAGCGATTTCAAAAGGCCCGGCGACCAGGATTACCTCTACCGATATGCCATTGGCCGCACCAGGTTTACCTATCAGTTCAACAAGTACCTGTTTATCCGGGCTATCCTGGAATACAACGATTATTATCAAAAACTCCTGACCGACCTCCTGGTGTCGTTCAATTACATCCCCGGCACGGTCTTCTACCTGGGCTACGGATCCCTTTTTCAGCAGACCGACCACGATCAGCCCTTCCTGGGCGGTGAGCGGGAACCCATTGAGATGCAGCGGGGCTTTTTTCTGAAGCTTTCGTACCTCTTTAGAAAATAGGCGTGAACATCCTGGCCGGTCATTTGTTTAAACCCACAAAATGAGGAGATGAAAGACAAAATCGTTCTGATCACGGGGGCCAATTCAGGGATCGGCAAGGCCACCGCGGAGGAGTTGGCACTCAGGGGTGCCAGGGTGGTGATGATGTCGCGGAACCTGGAGCGCGGAGAGGAGGCCCGAAAGGAGCTGGTGACCCGGACCGGCCGGGAAGAGATCGACCTGATGCAGTGCGACCTGGCCAGCCTGTCGGACATACGGAGGTTTTCCGCCCAGTTTCACGAAAAATACGACCGCCTGGATGTGCTGGTCAACAACGCCGGTATCTATACCCGGGAGCGGATGGTGACCGCCGACGGCTTCGAGTACCAGATCGGAGTGAACCACCTGGGACATTTCCTGCTCACCAGCCTGCTGTTCGACCTGCTGAAGGAGAGTGGGCAGGCCCGGATCATTAACGTGTCGTCGGCCGCCCACCTGGCCGGAAAAATTCATTTCGGGGATCTTCACCTCGAAAAATCCTACAACTCGTGGAGATCCTACGCCCAGTCGAAACTGGCCAATGTCCTGTTCACCTATGAACTCTCGCGCCAGCTCAACGGGGATGGGATCACCGTCAATGCGCTGCATCCCGGATTTGTCCGGTCGCGCTTCTCATACGACCGCAGGACGGAGAAGCCCCACCCCCTGATCCGGCTTGGCGAATTCGTCAGCATCCCCCCGGAAAAGGGTGCCGGAACTGCGATATTCCTGGCGGCATCACCGGAAGTGGAAGGCATCAGCGGAGGCTATTTCGTACGGAACAAGCCCAGGAAAACTTCCAGGGCCAGCTACGACAGGCAGACGGCGGAAGAGTTGTGGAGAGTCAGTTCGGAACTGACCGGGGCATCCTTTTAACACATCTGATCAAGGGGCAGTTGCAGATGCCAAAAAGGGCCTGGCCGCAGTCCGATACTGAGCAAAATCATACCCCGTCTCACCGATTTTTACTAACCTTGCGGATTAAATTTGACGCACAATGAACGCCAAACTGGAAGAGCTAACACAAAAAATTTATGCCGAGGGGGTTGCCAAGGCGGAAGAAGAGGCAACCAGGATCATCAGTGAGGCCCGGAAAGAGGCCGACCATCTGCTCAGGAAATCCAGGCAGGAGGGAGAGGCCATCGTCGAACAGGCCAACAAAGAGGCGGAGGAGTTGAGGCGCAACGTTGAATCCGAGATAAAGCTTTCCACCAGGCAATCGGTTAACTCACTCAAGCAGGATATAACCAACCTGATTGTCACCACCATCAGCAAGGAAGAAACAAGCTCCCTGATGAAAAACCGGGAGTTCATTGAAGCCGTTATCCTGAAAGCCGTCGAAGGATTTGCAGGAGATAACTTCGCCAGCCCCGACCTGGAAGTGGTGCTGCCGCAAAAGGATAAAAAGGAACTCGAAGCCTATTTCAAGGGCAGGATGAAATCCCTGCTAGACAAGGGGATAACCATCTCACTGAGCGAGGAGATCCAGGCAGGGTTTGAGATCGGCCCGAAAGACCACAGCTATAAGATCAGCTTTACCGACGAAACTTTCGAGTCCTTCTTCAAGAATTACCTGAGGCCCAGGAGTATCAAACTGCTTTACGGCGAATAGAGATACCAGTACTGTCGGTAAAACCAGGCAAATGTTCAAGAGGAACTATTATTACGTGGTAGCCGGATTGGCTGACCTTATTCCGGATCAGGCCAAACTGTCGCAGCAGCTCCCGGATTTCATCCTGGAGCTGAAAGAGCTGCTGAACCCGGACGACCTCCACCTGGTTGACCGGATCTTCCTTGACATCGACAATAAAAACCTGCTGCACCTGCTCCTGAAAACCGGCAAACCATTCATTCCCGGTGGAAAATACAGCATCCTGGAGATGGAACAGGGGATACGCGAACCGGCTTTCCGGGAGACCTACCTGAACCTGTTCATCAATGCGTTCATCGCCGGCACGCCGATTGAACCGGGGATTTCCTGGGAAGACCAGCTGGCCGGGCTCTATTATGGGTTTATGACCTGTGAGGCCAACAATAACTTCCTTGGCAGCTATTACCAATTCGACCAGAATATCCGAAATATCGTTACGGCCTTAAATACCAGGAAGTACAAGCTGAAGGAAAAAAACCGGTTTATCGGAGAGAACCTGGTCACGGAAGCTTTGAAGCAGAGCACGTTGAAAGACTTTGGACTGGCCGGCGAATTTCCACTGGTGGAGTCGCTCCTGGCCATTTTCGAGGAGTCCGACCTGATCAGGAGAGAGCGGGCGATTGACCAGATCCGCTGGGCCTACCTGGATGAACTGAACACCTTTAACTACTTCACGGTGGAGGTCATCCTGGCCCAGATCATCAAGCTGCGGATGATCGTTCGCTGGATC
>JAWOHI010000267.1:0-4291 GCA_046485255.1 Bacteroidales bacterium | reverse complement strand
CCTTCCTTCATCCTCTGGGGTCCTCCGGGTGTTGGCAAGACCACCCTCGCCCGCATCGTGGCGAGGCAACTCGACCGGCCATTCTACACCCTGAGCGCCATCAATTCGGGAGTTAAGGATATCCGGGAGGTAATAGATAAAGCACAGAAAAACAAATACTTCAATTCCCCTTCACCGGTCCTCTTCATTGATGAGATCCATCGGTTCAGCAAATCACAGCAGGATTCCCTCCTCGGGGCAGTCGAACAGGGTACGGTCACCCTGATTGGCGCCACTACCGAGAATCCCTCCTTCGAGGTGATTTCACCACTGCTGAGCCGCTGTCAGGTGTATGTACTGAAACCGCTCGACCGGGATCAGCTCGAATTCCTGCTGAAAAAAGCGCTTACAACCGACTTTGAGCTAAAAAACCTTGATATTGAAGTGGTTGAAATCGAAGCTCTTTTTAGGTATTCGGGTGGGGATGCCCGCAAGCTGTACAACGTCCTTGAACTGGTAATCCAGTCATACCCACAGGGGAAGATCCGGATCACGGATGAAATCGTCACCGCCAAGGTTCAGGAAAACATAGCCCTGTACGACAAAAACGGAGAGCTCCACTACGATATCATTTCGGCTTTCATAAAATCAATGCGCGGCTCCGACCCCAACGCGGCAGTCTATTGGCTGGCCAGGATGATTGAAGGGGGCGAAAAACCAGAGTTCATTGCTCGTCGAATGCTGGTTTTCGCCTCCGAAGATATCGGCCTCGCCAACCCAAATGCCCTCCTGCTGGCCAACACCTGTTTTGATGCCGTCCACAAGATCGGATGGCCCGAAAGCCGGATCATCCTGTCCGAAACAGCGGTTTATCTGGCCACCAGCCCGAAAAGCAATTCCACGTACAAGGCGATCGGTCGCGCCCAGGAACTCGTGGCTCAGTCAGGCAACCTCCCGGTGCCTCTACACCTCAGGAACGCCCCGACCAAACTGATGAAAGAACTGGGCTACGGCCGTGAATACAATTACCCGCACGATCAGCCCGGGCACTTCCTACAGGAAGAGTACCTCCCCGATAAGATCAGCGGCACGAAACTCTGGGAACCCGACGAAAACCCCAAGGAGCGCGATCTGAGGGAAAAAATGCGAAAACTGTGGGCCGATCGTTATAAGTATTGACCATCAATGACCAACGATGAAAGAAAACTTCCTTAAGAATATCCCAAATATCTCCTTCACCGCCACAAAGAATTTTCTGCTCATAGCAGGGCCCTGCGTGGTTGAAAACCGGGAAATCACTTTTCATACAGCCCTTGTTCTCAAGACGATCTGTCATCAGCTTTCCATCCCGTTCATCTTCAAGGCTTCCTATCGGAAGGCCAACCGTACGAAAGGTGATTCATTCCGGGGGATCGGCGACCGGGAAGCATTGCAGATCCTGGCTCAGGTGAGGGAAGAGTTGTCTGTTCCCGTCATTACCGATGTCCACGAAACCGGTGAAGTTGACCTGGTCGCATCCGTAGCCGATGCGATACAGATTCCTGCATTCCTTTGCCGTCAGACCGACCTGATCGTTAAAGCGGCCCAAACCGGCAAGCCGGTAAACCTGAAAAAGGGACAGTTTCTCTCCCCACTGGCTATGAAGTTCGTGTGCGACAAGGCGGCCTCCACCGGCAACCGGTCGCTGATGGTGACCGAGCGCGGAACCAGCTTCGGGTATGGTGATCTGGTGGTTGATTTCAGGGGAATACCGCTAATGCAAGATTGGGGTTACCCCGTTCTACTGGATGTCACCCACTCCCTCCAGAAACCCAACCAGGAAAGCGGCGTATCAGGAGGCGATCCAGCCCTCATTGAAACGATGGCCCGGTCCGGAATAGCGGCCGGAGTGGATGGAATCTTCCTGGAAACGCACCCGGATCCCGCCCAAGCCCTTTCCGATGGCTCCAATATGCTGCCCCTGGATAAGGCCCGCGAATTGCTTGAAAAACTGCTTAAGATCCACCAATTGGTCAAGTCCTTTTAGTCATGGCCAAAACAATGACCAGGGCCATACTTGCCTCCCTGCTTGCCACTCTCTCATTCATTTGCCTGCCAGGGCAAACCGCCACGGAGATCATTCAAAGGCACGAGCAAGCCACGGGCTTATCGGCCAAGCTCAAAGTCCGCACCCTAACCTCGATCGGAAGAATTACCCAAATGGGCTATACCGTCCCGATCAGCATCATACAGAAACGCCCAGATAAGTACCGGTTTGATGTCCATCTGCCCGATGGCCGGGTTACCCAGGCATACGATGGCCTAAATGGGTGGATATATAACCCTTATGTATCACCCGACACGTTGCCTCTTGAAGGCCCTGCCCTACTGCAAATCAAGGAATCAGCCAATTTCGACGGCCTCCTCCATACCTATCGGCAGCAGGGTTACCTCGCATCCTTCGTGGGAACTGCCAGATTAGGCAACCAATCAGCCTACCACATCAAATTGAATAAACTGACCGGAGAATCAATAAGCTTTTATATCGATACAACTACCTTCCTGGTGATAAAAACAGAAGCTGAAATCCTGGTCAGCGGGGTACCATTCCTAGCCGAATCTTTTTTTGGCGATTACAGGAAAACCAGCGGAATGACGCTTCCCTATTTCATACAAAGCAAAAACGGGGCAATGGTGACGGAAATCCGTATCGACACCGTCCGGCTGAACGAACCAATGGAAGACTTCTACTTCAACAGGAAAGGGAAACGAATCCCTTGATTTCACGCCCGGTTCCGGTACACCAGGTTCCTGACCGGATTTATGATACGGACCAGCAGACTCAGCTCTCCAGTAATTATTTCGGCAGAACCCGTCATCCCCTGGCTTAATTCAAGCATCTTCCGGTAAGTCGTCAACAACCCATCCGGGAAGACCACCTCCACGCTGTAGTGCTCCTGATCCGCAACCTCCGACACCGATTCAACCCTGCCAGTCAACATCCCATACTCCATGTACGGGTATCGATCGATCCGAACCAGGACCTTTTGCCCCACCTGCACTTTTCCTGCCCCACGAAGCGGGAGCAACAGCCTGCCCGTCAGCGGACCCGGCTCACCTGTCAGGATGGTCATAATCCGGTCGCCCGCTTTAACAAACTGGTTTTCACTCCAGAACCGGGTAAGGGATACCGTTCCGCTGACAGGCGAGAAGAAGGCATAATTCAGCTTCCAGTCCTGTACCATCCCGGCCACCATCTCCAGGGCCTCAGCCACGGCGTTGACCTTCTGGGCCCTCACCTCTTCATACTCTTCCTGAAGATCAATGGCCTGGTTCTGCAGAAGGTCAATCTGGATTTGCGATTGTGCCAGAATAGTCCTGGCCGATTCCAACTCATAGCTGGCCTTCAAGAACCTCGATTTGGCACTCTCAAACTCCGAAGATGAAATGGCCCCGCTCTCGTAGAGATCACGCATCCGGTTGAATTGCTTCTCTTCAATAGTCAACTCTTCGCTTCGGATGAGCCTTTGCTGATATTGGCGGTCATATAGCAAACGATGATCAAGTGCTTGCTTTTTTACAGCCTTGATTTTCAAATGATAAGAATCCTGCCGCAGGAAGTCGATCAGCTCCTGGCGTGCCTTATGAAGCCGGGCATAGCCGGGCTGCCATTCTCCCAGCTGAACCAACCCTACCGGAAATTCGAGTGAATCGGCATCTGGTTCACCTGCCAATCTTTTCCTGAACTGTCTAAGTGCCGGTTCAAGCCCTAACATATCCTGAAAAGCGGCAGAGCTCTCGAGTACGGCTAATAGTTGCCCTGCGGCAACCTCCTGACCGTCGCTGACCTGCCAGGCTTGTATCCTGTCTTTTTGCGGGAATACGCCAGCACCACGATCTTAAGCAACAAGGCTGGATCGTAGGCGGGTCGCCCCGTGTCATTGTTGTTGTACTTGTGATTAAAGATACTCAGATCAAGCTTCTCATCGACCAGGTAATTAAGTGTGTATTCGAATGTTCCGGGGAGGATTTGTCGATCAAAAGAGATCGGTAGCAGGACAGTTTGTCCCTGATTGTATTCTTTAAAACGTGGCATGTTTATCCCCTGAGAGGATCTCTAAAACTGCCAGCAATATAGCATGTTTGGGGTTTTTCTACAGCCTCAACGGTTGAATTCACGCGCCATCGTAGCTGGCCACGTGCAATTAATGGTTAGCTGTTCAACTCCTCGTCCAGAAGAAATTTTCGTAACTGCATTTCTTCTCTCATGACGTGAACAATTAAAACAACACCGTTTTCTTGACGGTAAAATATTCGGCATGGCCTGACAAAG
>JAWOHI010000176.1:0-12872 GCA_046485255.1 Bacteroidales bacterium | reverse complement strand
GGATTCCCATTCTCTTTGGCCCCCGGTACCGGAAATTCGGCGAAGCCAAAGACCTGGTTGATGCAGGGGCGGCATTTCCGTTCAGGGATTATGCCGGCCTGGAAAAGCGGCTGGATCACCTGTTGCTCGACCCTGGAAAACGGTCGGAGGCAGGGCTCCTGGCACTCAACTACCTGCAAAAAAATGCCGGTTCTACAGCCTTAATAATTAAATATTTACTGCAAAACCTGCCGGAAGAGAGCGCCAAAAAGGGATATTAACGGGACAACCCTTTGGCAATCAGGGATCTTAATCCGGTTATCAGCCCAATGTTAATAAATAGGGTTTCCGAGTCTCTGTTCACAAACGTAAATTTGGTATCAGGGCACAAGCCCCCCTGTGAATCATTATCCTTAGTCTAAATCATTGAATAGCAATAGTTATCAGTGCCATGTACATTGAAGAAACCTCTGTCAAAATGGGAAAGGGCCTTAAAACCTACAAACTGGAAGATGCGATTGAAGCTTCGCGCAAGTATTTTAAAGGCGATGAACTGGCCGCTACGGTTTGGGTGAACAAGTATGCCCTGAAAGATTCGCACGGCAACCTGTACGAACTGACCCCAGACGATATGCACCGAAGGCTGGCCCGGGAGATTGCACGGATCGAAAAGCGTTATCCCAACCCACTGACGGAGGATCAGGTCTATGAGGTGCTTAAGGATTTCAGCTACATTATCCCCCAGGGTGGTCCAATGTCCGGTATCGGCAACCCGTTCCAGATTTCCTCCCTGTCGAACTGCTTTGTCATTGGTAATGAGGGCTCTTCCGACTCCTATGGCGGCATTATGAAGATTGACCAGGAGCAGGTGCAGCTGATGAAGCGCCGCGGTGGCGTGGGGCACGACCTGAGCCATATCCGCCCGACCTCCAGTCCGGTGATGAACTCCGCCCTCACCTCCACCGGGGTGGTTCCATTTATGGAGCGCTACTCGAACAGTACGAGGGAGGTTGCCCAGGATGGGCGGCGTGGGGCCCTGATGCTCAGTATCTCCATTAAGCATCCTGATTCTGAGAATTTTATTGATGCCAAGACCGAAAAGGGCAAGGTTACCGGGGCCAATGTGTCGGTCAAAATTACCGATGAGTTTATGCGTGCCGTCATCAACGGGGAGACGTTCGTCCAGCAATTCCCGCTCGATTCGGAAAACCCCACGCACGTCAAGGAGATCGATGCCCGCAAGTTGTGGGAGAAGATCATCCATAATGCCTGGAAATCAGCCGAGCCGGGCGTCCTGTTCTGGGATACGGTCATCCGCGAATCGGTTCCGGATAGTTATGCCGACCTGGGTTTCAGGACGGTCTCCACCAATCCGTGCGGGGAGATACCCCTCTGTCCCTACGACTCCTGCCGTTTGCTGGCCATCAACCTTTACTCCTATGTTGACAACCCGTTCACCGCGGAGGCAAGGTTCAATTTCGACAAGTTCCGCCAGCACGTGCATCACGCCCAGCGGATAATGGATGATATCATCGACCTGGAGAGCGAGAAGATCGAAGGCATCCTGGCCAAGATCAATGCCGATCCCGAGGATTATGAGCTGAAGCGGGTTGAATTGAAGTTGTGGGAGAACATCCGGCGCAAGACCGAGCAGGGTCGCCGGACTGGTATCGGGATCACGGCCGAGGGGGATATGCTCGCCGCCCTTAACCTGACCTACGGCAGTGACAATGCCATTGATTTTTCGGTCGAGGTCCAGAAGGTCCTGGCCGTTGAAGCTTACCGCTCGTCGGTCAACCTGGCGCGCGACCGGGGCGCCTTTCCGATGTACAACGCGCAGCGGGAGAAGAACAACCCGTTCATCCAGCGGATCAGGGAGGCCGACCCGCAATTGTATGAGGAGATGACCGTTTCGGGCCGCCGGAACCTGGCCTTGCTGACCATTGCCCCGACGGGCACCACGAGCCTGATGTCGCAGACCACCTCAGGCATTGAGCCGGTATTCCTGCCGGTGTACCGTCGTCGTCGTAAGGTGAACCCAAACGACCCTGAGTCCAAGGTCTCCTTCGTGGATGAGGTGGGCGACTCCTGGGAGGAGTTTAATGTTTTCCACCACAAGTTCATGGATTGGCTCACCATCAAGGGTTACGATGCCGAGGCGGTAAAGAGCTACTCCGAAGCGCAGATCCAGGAGCTGGTCAGGCAATCACCCTATTACAAGTCGACATCCAACGACATCAACTGGGTGGCCAAGGTTCGGATGCAGGGGGAGATCCAGAAATGGGTCGACCATTCCATTTCGGTGACGGTGAACCTGCCGGCCGACATCCCCGAATCCACGGTTGCTGAGGTCTATCGCACGGCCTGGGAGAGCGGCTGCAAGGGAGTGACCGTCTATCGTGATGGCTCGCGTGATGGCGTCCTGATCAAGGCTGAGGATAAAAAAGACGGACCGGATGCTTCGGCTCACTCTAACGCAGGCCACAAGCGACCGCCGGTGCTCGAAGCCGAGCTGCTGCGCTTCAAGAACAACGAGGAGGACTGGATCGCGTTCGTCGGGATGCTCAACAACTATCCCTATGAGATCTTCACCGGCCGTGCCGAGGATGACACCCTGGTGATCCCGAAATCGATCACTCACGGCAAGATCATCAAGATAAAGACTCCGGAGGGGGCACGCTATGATTTCCAGTACACCGATAAATATGGCAACCCTTGCACCGTGGGCGGGCTCTCCTATATGTTTGACAAGGAGTTCTGGAACTATGCCAAGCTGATCTCAGGGGTCCTGCGACACGGAATGCCTATACCCTACGTTGTCAACCTGGTGGAATCGCTCCGGCTCGACAGCGAGAACATCAACTCCTGGAAATCAGGTGTAGCCCGGGCGCTCAAGCAGTTCATCAAGGATGGCACCAAGGCGCCCCAGGGTGAGCGGTGTGAGCACTGCGAAAGTGAAAGCCTTTTGTACCAGGAGGGATGCCTGATCTGCCAGGAGTGTGGGCATAGTAAGTGTGGGTAGCCTGACATTAGACTTGTCAACTTTTAAAAAGTTGACAAGTCTGTGGAAGTTGCCAACTCCAATACGACTACGGCATTTGCCCAATCCTTTACGTGTGAGATGGATACGTGGATCCGGGTGATGCCTTTTTCCCGTGCGGCATCGTCCGCTTTGCCGGTCAGCCGGATCTCCGGCTTGCCCAGTTCCACGTGATAAACTTCTATCTGATTGAAGCCGATGCCATTGGTGAACCCGGTGCCCAGGGCTTTGACGAACGCTTCCTTGGCTGAGAACCGGGCGGCGTAAAATGGGGCGGGATCGCGATGCTGATCACAATATTCGATCTCCTGGCGGGTGAAAACCCGCTCCTTGAACGCATCTCCCTTGGCAATGAACTTGCGGATGCGCTCGACCTCAATGATGTCCGTACCAATGCCGTAGATCATGCCCCAAATATACTCATTCCCCCCATACGCCCCTGTGCCCCTGCGCCCCTGTCACTTACATCCCGTACCGCTCAATGATCTCCTGCTTGCTTTTTCCGAGGATGTCATACTTCTTGCCCACTTTGCGGAAGGCTTCCAGTGCTTTTTCCAGGTGGTGTATTTCGTGGCCGGCGGATATCTGGGTCCGGATGCGGGCCTGGCCGTTGGGGACCACCGGAAAGAAGAATCCCACGGCGTAGATGCCCTCGTTGAAGAGGTCGCGTGAGACGTCCTGCGCCAGTTTGGCGTTGAACAGCATCACCGGAACGATGGGTGTATTCCCTTCCTTGATGATTAATCCGGCTTCGCAGAGGCCGCTTCTCCAGAAATCGGTATTGCGCTCGAGCTTGTCGCGCCGTTCGGTGCTTTCGCTCAGGATATCAAGGACTTTCAGAACGCCCGATACCACTACCGGGGCGATGGTGTTGGAGAAAAGGTAGGGCCGGGCCCGTTGCCGGCACATCTCCACGATCTCTTTGCGGCCCGAAACGCAGCCCCCGGAAGCCCCGCCCAGGGCTTTGCCGAAGGTGGTGGTTATGATGTCGATACGCCCGACCATTCCGTGATGTTCGTGGGTGCCGCGACCGGTTTTACCGATGAATCCGGATGAGTGCGATTCATCGAGGAGCAGCATTGCGTCATATTTATCGCACAGGGCCACCAGCTCGTCCACCTTGGCCATATCGCCATCCATCGAGTATACGCCGTCGTTCACCACCACCTTGAGCCGTTTGTCGGCGTGCAGTTGCAGCTTTTCCTCCAGGTGCTCCATATTGGAGTGCTTGTAGGTATCGTGCATCGCTGAGCAGAGCCGGATGCCGTCGATCAGGGAGGCGTGGACGAGGCGGTCGGAGATGATTACGTCATCCTGGGTCAGGATGGCCTCGAAGACACCGGCATTGGCATCCATACAGGAGGGGAAGAGGATGGTATCCTCGGTGCCGAGAAAGGCCGTCATTCGCTGTTCCAGTTCCCGGTGGATGTCCTGGGTTCCGCAGATAAAGCGCACCGACGACATCCCGTACCCGCGCCGGTCGAGTCCTTCGTGGGCTGCCTGAAGCACCGCGGGGTGGCTAGAGAGGCCAAGGTAGTTGTTGGCGCAGATGTTGATCACCTTTTTGGTGGGTGAACCAGCCGGAAATTCCACCTCGATGTCGGCGGACTGGCTTGAATGGATGAACCGTTCCTGCTTGAACAGCCCTGCAGAGGCGATGGCTTCAAGCTGATCGGTATAGATTTTTTTGATTATCTCGCTGTATCCCATTGTGTTAGATTTTATAAGAATTCCATCACCAGGTTGGCGATCTTGTTGACGTTGTCGAAAGCTTCCGGGGTGGCTTTCTCATCGGGGATGGAGATCTTGTACCTGACCTCCAGGAACCGTTTAAGGGAGACCATCGAGAAGGAGTCGACCAATCCGCCGGAGATCAGCGGGGTTTCAAAGGTTACATCGTCATCCTCTTCGGCGTATTCATTGATCACGTACTTGAGGATCACCTCTTTCATTTCGTTGATGTTTGGCATATCTATATGATTTTTAATCGTTTTCGAGGGTGGAAATGTCGCCAATCTCTTCTCCCCACTCTTTGGCGTGAAGGACCCGGCGCATAATCTTGCCGCTGCGTGTTTTGGGCAGCTTGTCCATATATTCGATCTCCTGGGGCATAGCCAGCGGGGAGAGCTTTTTCCGTATGAAGTTCATTATGTCGAGTTCGAGCTCCTCATTTGGTTCAAAGCCGGCGTGGAGGGTGACGAATGCTTTCACGACCTCCATATTGACCTCGTCCGGTTTGGCGACTACGGCGGATTCGGCCACTGCATCGTGCTCAAGGAGAGCCGATTCCACTTCGAAGGGACTCACCAGGTGCCCCCCGGTGTTGATGACGTCATCATCGCGACCGATGAACCAGTAGTACCCGTCCTGGTCGATGGTGGAGCGGTCGCCGGTGAGGTACCATCCGTTCCTGAATTTTTTCTGGAAGGTTTCCTCGTTGTTCCAGTAGGTTCGCATCCTGGCCGGCCAATCGTACCGGAAGGCAATGAGGCCCGGCTTGTTGGTTTTGGTGATGGGTTCGAAAGTATCCGCGTCGAGGATGGCGGCGGTGAGTCCCGGGAATGGCAGTCCCATTGAGCCCGGTTTCACCTTGAGGCCCGGGAAGTTGCTGATCATGATGCTCCCGGTTTCTGTCTGCCAGTAGGTGTCGTAGAACGGCTTTCCGAAGACGCGGTCAGACCAGACCACCGCTTCGGCGTTGAGCGGTTCGCCCACGCTGGCGAGGAATCTAAGGGAGGAGAGGTCGAAGTTGCGGATGATTCCGTCGCCGGCCTTCATCAGCGACCGGATAGCTGTCGGGGCTGAGTACCACATCGTGATGCGGTGTTTTTCGATGAAGCGGTACCAGGCTTCGGCGGAGAAGCCGACGTCCATTACGCACTGGGTGACTCCCAGGGCCCAGGGTGCGATGATGCCGTAGGAGGTTCCGGTGACCCATCCGGGGTCGGCGGTGCACCAATAGATGTCATTTTCCCGCAGGTCGAGGGCCCATTTGGCCGTGAGGTATTGGGAAATCAGGCTATAGTGGACGTGCTTGACGCCCTTGGGCTGACCTGTGGTGCCCGAGGTATAGTGCAGGATGGATGGGGATTCGGCCCTGGTCGGGAAGATATCGAGCTCCTCCACCCGTGCGGCCTGATCGAGGTTGAAGGCCACTTCCCGCTCCTTGAGGGCTTTTTTCCCCGGATCATCGACCACGATGATCACCTCGAGGTTGGGGAGCCGGTGGATGATCTTCTGGATTTTGGAGGCGTGTTTTCGTTGTGTGATGATTGCCCGGGTGCCGGCGTTTTCGAGGCGGACAAAGAGGGATTCGTCTCCGAAGGCTGAAAACAGCGGCTGGGCTATTGCGCCGATCTTGAGGATACCCACCAGGCCGATATAGAGTTCGGGGATCTTGTCCATAAAGAGGCAAACGCGGTCGCCGTCGCGGATGCCGAGGCTACGGAGGTATGATCCGATGGTATTGCTGAGTAGGCGGATATCGTCATAGGTATAGCGGCGCTGGTCGCACTCCGGCCGTCCCTCCCAGATGAGGGCTGTTTTTTGTGCCTTGCCGAGCTGGCAGATCCGGTCGGAGCAGTACCAACCGATATTGATGACATCGCCGTCGTTGTAGCCTAGTTCCTGTTCCGAGATTTTCCAGCTGAAGTTTCTGATGCGTTCCTGGTACGAACCGATATTGGACATAAAAGCCGTTGTTAGGGATTGTCAGTCTTAAAAATATCGATTTGTGTGATAGTAAAAACAGCAAATAAGTTGCTCTTGATCAATGATTTTGAGCAACTTGTGATTATTCCCTCCCGGGGTTGGGGGGTTGGGTTGTAATCACTTAGACCAGGTTTGGGAGGGGTAATCCCGGCTGGTATGTTTGGGTGTGTCAGGGCAGGATTTGGAGAGACCGGCCCACTTTTTCGAAGGCTGCCACGGCTTTGACCAGTTGGTCGTGGGTATGGGCGGCGCTGAGTTGGACGCGGATACGGGCTTCGCCCTGGGGGACGACCGGGAAGTAGAAACCGATGACATAGATCCCCTCGTCGAGGAGGCGGGAGGCCACTTCCTGGGATAGTTTGGCATCGCCGAGCATTACGGCGCAGATGCCCGACTGGGTTGGTTTTATGGCATAGCCGATCCGGGTCATTTGTTCGACGAAGTAGCTGCGGTTTTCGTGCAGTTTATCGAGCAGTTCGGTTGATTCGTTCATTATTCGGAAAGCTTCGATGCCTGCTGCTGCCACGGCGGGGGGAATGGAATTGGAGAAGAGGTATGGGCGTGACCGTTGGCGGAGCATTGCGATGATTTCCTTTTTACCGGTGGTAAAGCCCCCGATGGCGCCTCCGAAGGCTTTGCCGAGGGTTCCGGTGATGATTTCCACCTGGCGGAGGAGGTTAAAATGTTCGGTTGTTCCGCGGCCGGTTTTCCCGATGACGCCTGCCGAGTGGGATTCGTCGACCATTATCATTGCATCGTAGCGATCGGCCAGCTCCTTGATTTTGTCGAGAGGGGCGACGTTCCCGTCCATTGAGAAGACGCCGTCGGTGACGATGAGGCGGTAGCGGCAGGGCTGGGCCTGCTGGAGCTGGTCTTCGAGGTCCTCCATATCGGCGTTGGAGTAGCGGAACCTCTTGGCTTTGCATAGGCGGACGCCGTCGATGATGGAAGCGTGGTTCAGGGTATCGGAGATGATGGCATCCTCATCGGTGAGGAGTGGTTCGAACACGCCGCCGTTGGCATCGAAGGCGGCTGCGTAGAGGATGGTGTCCTCGGTGCCGAAGAATTGGGATATGCTTGTTTCCAGCTCTTTATGGAGATCGGTGGTTCCGCAGATGAACCGGACGGAAGACATTCCGTAGCCGTGAGTTTCCATTGCGTGGCAGGCGGCCTTGACGAGCCTCGGGTCGTTGGAGAAGCCGAGGTAGTTATTGGCGCAAAAGTTCAGCACGTCCTGTCCGGCGCTGGTACGGATAAGGGGTCCTTGCGGGGTGACGAGGATACGCTCTTTCTTGAACAGTCCGGCCGTTTCGATATCGGTGAGCAGGTGTTGCAGGTGAATTTGGAACTTATCGTACATAGCGTATGCTTACGGGGTTGAATTGAGGGGTCAAAATTATCAACTTTAGGCTGATAAGCCATGATGGAAGGCCAGGTTATTAGCTGATTTTTGTCATTAATATTGAATGGGTTTATTGGGAAGTTTGTTTTGAATCGGTAATTTTACCGGCTCTCCCGAAATTACTAATTAACTGATAGTTAGATCATCTATGAAAAACATTTTACTCACCGGATGTGGGGGTCAGATTGGCTCCGAGCTTGCGTTGGAATTGCGGAAACGGTATGGTGGCAGTCGGGTCGTTGTGTCCGATGTCCGTTTGATATCGGGGGGGCCGTTAGCTGAGACGGGGCCGGTGGAGGTTGTTGATGTTTTGGATGCTGGCCGGATTGCGGAGGTGGTGAGGAAGTACCAGATTGACACGGTTTATCATTTGGCCGCGGTTTTATCGGCCGTTGGTGAGGCGAAGCCCCAGCTGGCCTGGAACATTGGGGTCAACGGGTTGTACAATGTGTTAGAGGTGGCGCGGGAGAGTGGTTGTGCGGTTTTTTTCCCCAGTTCGATCGGGGCTTTTGGGCCGACGACTCCGTTGGATTTCACGCCGCAGGACACCATTCAGCGGCCTGTGTCGATGTATGGGGTGACGAAGGTGACGGGTGAGCTGTTATGCGATTATTATCATATGCGGTTTCAGGTTGACACGAGGGGGGTCCGGTTTCCGGGGATCATATCCAACGTGACGGCTCCGGGAGGAGGGACGACCGACTATGCCGTTGAGATTTACTATGAGGCGTTAAGGGCTGGGCGTTATACGTGTCCGCTTCGTGCAGGCACGTTTTTGGACATGATGTACATGCCTGATGCGATTGAGGCGGCGATTGGTTTGATGGAGGCTGACCCTAAGCGGTTGAAGCATCGCAATTCGTTCAATGTCACGGCGATGAGTTTTGATCCGGAGATCATTGCGGCGGAGATCAGGAAGCACGTTCCGGGTTTCGTAATGGATTACCAGGTTGATCCGGTCCGGCAGTGCATTGCGGATTCGTGGCCGAACCGGATGGATGATTCGTGTGCGCGGGAGGAGTGGGGTTGGGATCCGAAGTATGATTTGGGGGCGATGACGGAGGATATGCTGGGGGTGATTCGCAGCAAACTAATTTAGACCTGTCAGGTTTAAAACCTGACAGGTGGTGGCTGGCATGATGAAGTGCTGATTGATATTAAGTTAAATATGGAGCAGGAGGGAAATTATGCCCTGCTAAAGCACTTTTTGGGAAAGGTCATACTGTAACTTGCTGGTTTACAATCCCTAAGTCTTATAATTATAAGAAAGGCACCTGTCAGGTACCCTAAGACCTGACAGGTTTAATGGGCTTCAAGATGGTCTTAATAACAACCTTATTTTTAACAACTTACAAGTATCCTTCTTGCCGACTTGGACGAAAATGCTCAAATGTAGGTAGTTAATATGGACCTGAAAGGTTTAAGACCTGACAGGTCTAGGCACAGAAGTGGGGGTTATTCCGTTATGGCTAATCGGCCTTCAATTTGTACAGCACAACAACCGGATTATCCTCCGGTTTCAAACTGGCCAGGGAGCTGAATCCGCTGTATTTGGCAAGTTCCTCTTTCTGAGCAGGGGTAAGCCGATCGAAGAATTCAACCACATCGACTGCCGCTACCTGACTCATTAAAAAATCTCCGACCGTTGAGAGGTAGGGCAAAATGGGCCAGCCTTTGAAGTATCCCAGCTTCGGTGGTTCATCCATACTGACCGTGCGCTGATGCCCGGTTCTTCTTGAAATAATCCGCCAGGCCACCTTCTGGTGCTTATCTGAACCACATCGAATGATTAAATATTCTGGAGTTTCCGCGACCCCAAAAACCTTGACCACCTTGCCGGGGTTGAATTCATACAGATTGTAATTATTGACGACAATTTCTTTTTGCAGGAAGGAGGTATCGGGATTCAGGTGCTCGAAATCGAAATCATATCTCACCCGGACCTGTGGCCCCGGGCCGGCCTGAAAGATCCTGGTATCGTAAGATAGGCAAAAGAGCCAGGAGCCTTGATCGGTACTGCGGATAAACTCTACATCCATATCATTCAGAATCCGGTAAGGGAATTCAAATTTGCGCAGGATAATCTCTCCCTGCCGGTTGGTCATCAGGAACTGGTAATTTCCCAACGAATCAGCCCGGCTGGAAGGTAGCCGCCCCGGAGCAAAGGCAAAAAGGTCATTCCCCAATGCGACAATATTCACGGGCTGATGGGGCAGGGGTTGTTTTTCAATGAATGTCCCATCCAGACTGAAGAAGGTCATCTTCTTGTTATCCGCAATGACAATCTGATCCTGGTCGGGAAGCAGGTCAAAATCACTAATCCAGTGATACTCTTCCGGGCCTTTGCCTTTTGCGCTGATCCGGCTGATCAGTTTCCCCTCTTGCGAAAAAATCAGGAGGTAATCAAAATTGCCCACCAGCCAGAAGCCACGGCGATACTTGATTCTTCCATGCTCCGGGCAGAAATTGTCGCCCTTGGTTTCCAGTGCTACGAATGCCAGGCTCTCGATCCAATCCTCCCCCGACTGGACCGGATTGACTAACTCATCCGGGTTGATGTGGATCACATCTGAAGAGCGATCGGGTTGGGGGGAGCAGGAAACAAGGGAGGCCAGGAGAAGGAAGAGGAGGATTCGAAAGTGTTCCATATCTTCAATATGCTAGACCTGTCAGGTCTTAAACCTGTCAGGTGGTGTAATTATTGTATTGTTCTCATAATTAAATGAATCACGGTGGTGGTCTTTCTTAAGTTGCAGGGAAAATTGATAATGTTTCTTCCTTATGATTTGGCAAATACTTGGTAGACAATATAAAAAGATTGGTGTTTTTATTTAATACCTGACAGGTCTATATAGACCTGTCAGGTTAATTTCATTAAATTAGCAGTTGTTTAAGTGCTTATAAACCAGTAGATTCTCGAATAGAAAAAAGTATGCTTTTGGTTTTACTCTGATAATCAAATAATTCTGAATCACCTGCAAGGTCTTAAACCTGACAGGTCTACTCACATGACCGCAACCACCCCCCCCTCCCGCCTCCTATCCCTCGACGCCCTCCGCGGATTCGACATGCTCTGGATCATCGGCGGAGGCGAACTGTCCGTCGCCCTCGCCAAAGCTACCAACTGGACCTGGCTCAACTGGTGGGCCGAACAACAACACCACGTCCGATGGGAAGGATTCCACTTCGAAGACCTCATCTTCCCACTCTTTATGTTCATCGCCGGAGTAGCCATTCCATTCGCCCTCCTCGCTAAACTGCACCACGGATACCAGAAAGGACAAATCGTCAAAAAAGCAGTGCGCCGCGGACTCATCCTCGTAATCCTCGGATTCGTCTATAACGGGATCTTCGATCTGCAGTTCAACGAACCGGGATTCCGCTTCGCCAGCGTTCTGGGCCAAATCGGACTGGCCTACCTGCTCGCCTCCCTTATCGTGATCCTTACCCGAAACTATACCTTCAGACTGATCTGGCTCGGAGCTATCCTGCTGGGTTACGCCCTCATCCAAAACCTCATCCCCGTGCCCGGATTCGGCGCCGGTAACCTAACGCCCGAAGGTTCCATCAACGGGTATATCGACCAAATGCTGCTGCCCGGCCGACTGCACGGCGGAACATTCGACCCCGAAGGACTCCTCTGCATCATCTCCGCTACAGCCATCACCCTGATGGGCGCCCTCGCAGGTGAATTGCTCCGAAGCAAAAAATGGCGCGATAACCAAAAAGTGCTCATCCTGACCGCAGCAGGAGTCGCCGGAATCGCCATCGCCTTGATCCTTAATCCTTTTTACCCGATAATCAAAGCAGCCTGGACCACTACCTTCAACCTCCTCGCCGGCGGAATCGCTTGCCTCCTCCTCGCCCTCTTCTACCTTATCATCGACGTATGGAAATGGCGCCGATGGGCCTTCTTCTTTAGCGTCATCGGAGTCAACAGCATCACCATCTATCTCGGGGTGAGAATAATCAATTTCCACCAAATCAGTGAGTTCTTCCTGGGAGGACTCTCCCGTATCGCCGGACCCGAATGGGGAAGCGTTATCCTCTGGACCGGCGTCATCGCCGTAGAATGGCTCTTGCTGCTGTTCCTCTTTAGGAAAAAAGTTTTTTTGAGGGTTTAGAGGCGTGAATGTCGTGAATGTCGTGAATACCGTGAATGGTAAATCGTAAATCGTAAATTGCCTCACCCCAGCCACGGCATCAACTCTTCCCGGATCAGCTTCCTGAGCAGGCGATCCGGGTCAGACAGAGACTCCTCCAACGTGCCGTGCCCCGGCACAATGGAAAACACCCGCTCAAAGTCATAAGCCCCGCCCGATTCATCAACCCCGCACAGACAGACGACCGTCACGCGGTGGCGTAGCCCCAGGGTTAACACCCCCAACGGAACCTTGCCGGCCCCCGTCTGCCGGTCGAGCTTTCCCTCACCCGTAATAATCAGATCATACCCGCTGATCCGCCCCTCCAAACCGGTCAGCTCGATCAGCGCCTCAATGCCCTGAATGATACTCGCCCCCATAAAGGCCCGCAGACCAAATCCCAAACCCCCGGCTGCCCCCGCGCCGGAATCACCGGTATAATCCACCCCAACCTTCCGCGCAACCACGGCCGAAAACCCGGCCATCCCCGTCTCCAACTCCTCCACCATCCCCTCATCAGCCCCCTTCTGCGGCCCATAGACGTGGGTCGCACCCCACTCACCCAAAAGCGGATTGTCTACATCCCCCACCGCAATGA
>JAWOHI010000115.1:0-5326 GCA_046485255.1 Bacteroidales bacterium | reverse complement strand
AAAACCAGAAGGCGCTCCGTCAGGTGATGCCATTGCTGATCGCAAGAGCGCTATCAGGCTTATATAAAATAAGTTACATCCAATGGAAATGAAAACGGCACTCGTCACGGGCGGCAACCGGGGTATCGGCCTGGAGATCTGCCGCCAATTGGATGGATTGGGCTTCCAGGTGATCCTGGGCTCGAGAGACCTGGGGAAGGGCCTTCGGGCCGCCCGGGGGTTGAGCCCGAACGTGATCGTCAGGCAACTGGACGTGACGGATGAAAAAAGTATGCAGCGCCTGTTCGATTTTGTTCAATCCGGGGCCGGCCAGCTCGATGTCCTGATCAACAATGCCGGTCTTGGCACCGACTCAGGCGGCGGCGCCCTCCCAGGGATCCGGCGAGGCGTGCAAAAGCATTTCAACGGGCTCTATCAGATGGTAAAAAAATCCAAGCCACTACTGGAAAAGGCCGGCGTGACCTTCAGCAACGGGGGCGCCTCAACTGTCCCCCTGGAGCAGGTGAGGCATACGATGGAGACCAACCTGTTCGGCCCCTGGCGCATGGCACAACTATTCATCCCCCTGCTGCTTGGAAGCGATTCCGGCCGGATTGTCAACATCAGCAGCGGTATGGGACAACTCACCAATCTCTCCGGCGACTCCCCGGCCTACCGGATGTCGAAATCCAGCCTGAACATCCTGACCCTCCTGCTCGCCCGGGAGCTGGCAGGCACCAGCATCCGGGTCAACTCGATGTGCCCTGGGTGGGTCAGGACCGATATGGGCGGGCCCGACGCCCCACGATCGGTCGAGGAGGGAGCCGATACCGCCGTCTGGCTGGCCACTGCGAAGGAGATTCCAAGCGGGCGGTTTTTTAAGGATCGAAATGTGATCGACTGGTAATGAAGCTGTTAACTGAAAATGAAGATCGGACTGATATTCCCCAATAAGGACAGAAGATATAAGACCATCCACCTGGGACTCGCCTATCTGGCCGCCTATGCCCGGACTCAGCACACCAACCTCAGCTTCGAGGTCCTCGACACCCGGGTGGCCACCCGCGGCGAGACCCGGCGTTTCTTCAACCAGTCCTTCGACCTGGTGGGGATGACCGTCTTTTCGCCGGTCTATTTTGAGGTGAAAGCGCTGTTCAAACGGGTCAAGTCATCTCACCCCGAAACACCGGTGGTTCTGGGCGGGCCTTACGTGACCACGATAATGGAGGAGATTTTCGAGGAGACGCCGGCGGAGTATGCCGTCTATGGCGAGGGAGAGATCACCTTCTCCGCGTTGATCGCCCATCTCAAGGGGAGTGGTTCGGCCGGGGACATCGACGGGCTGATGTACCGCGATGAGAGCGGTGCGATCGTGGTCAATCCACCCCGCGAAAAGTTCCGCGACCTCACCGCCCTGCCGATGCCCGCGTACGACATCTTCCCGATGCAACGCTATCCCCTGCACCGGCTGGTCACTGGCCGGGGATGCCCCTACGCGTGTGCCTGGTGCAACTCAAGCTCCATCTGGGACCGCCATTACCACTGGATGAGCGCGGAGAAGATCCTCGAGGAGATCCGGTTCCTGATCAACACCTACGGCAAGAAGATCGTGGTCTTTGGCGATAACTGCTTCAACGCCAACCTGAAACGGGTGGAGGAGCTCTGCGACCTCCTGATCCGCGAAAACATCCAGATCCTCTGGTCCGCCTCCATCCGGGCCGACAATATGACCCAGGAGGTGGCGCACAAAATGAAGAAGGCGGGCTGCTATAACGTGGCTATCGGCATCGAATCGGCCAACAATGATATCCTGGAAAAGATCGGCAAGCAGGCTACCATCGAAAAGATGACCGAAGGGATCCGGATGCTGAAAAACGCCGGCATCGAGATTATGTCGCAGTACGTGATCGGCAGCCCCTACGAAACACTCGAAAACGTCAGGGAGTCGATCGCTTTTGCCAGGAAATCGGGCTGCGACTATACCAATTTTTACAGCATCCTGCCCTATAAGGGGACGGTGCAATGGGATTACATCGAGCGGCACGGTACTTTTCTCTCCCGTAAAATCCACGACTACCACCAGATGAACCCGAGGGTCGTCTTTGAGACGCCTGAGTTCACCTACCGTGAGCGGCTGGAGGCGATCCGGCTGGTCAGGAAGGAGGGATTTTACAGCAACAAGGACAAGAAAACCTGGTGGTTTGACTTTGCCAAGGAGACGGGCCGGAAGATCCAGCAATTGCTCCCGGCCGGCATCGGCGAGCGGTTGTACCTGATACTCAAATCAATCTATCAAATCAAGATCGTCAAGAAGAACAATTTGTAGCTAATTAGCATTTACCCGAAGTGATCATTATCCTTGTGATATCCATCGTGTTCGCCCTGCTCTACCTGGCCTATCCGCTCTGGCTGATGACCCGTTCGGGAGAGGCGGCCGTGGAGGAGACTAATAGCCTGGAGATCGGCACCGTAACGCTCATCTACCTGTCGTACAACGGCGCGGAATTTCTTCAGGCCAAGCTGGATTTCCTGATGAAAGAGTTAGGCGATTTCGCTGATTATGAGCTGATCATCATTGACGACTACTCGACCGACGAAAGCGGGGAGATCTTAGGAAGATTACAGAACCAGGAAAAGATCAAGACCATTCTCAAGAGCGGCCACCGGGGAATTCCCAATTCTATGAATCTGGGGGTGAAGGAGGCGCGGTTCGATCACGTCATATTTTGCGACCAGCGCCAATACCTGGCCCGCGGAGTACTCAGAACCCTGGTCGGTTCGCTTGGCGATCCACGGGTGGGGGCAGTGTCGGCGTGCCTGTCGAGCCGCGACAAGCAGAATGGCCGCTCCCTGATCCGGAGGCTGGAGAACTTCATCAAGTGCCAGGAAGGCCGGACGGGCAACCTCATCGGGGTGTACGGGCCCCTTTACGCCATCAGGAAGGCCTGCTACGAGGAAATTCCGGAGCACATCATCCTCGACGACCTCTACCTGACCTTGCGGATCCTGCGGACGAAGCAGGTATGCCTGAACCGGGAGTGCCTGATCATTGACGATGATCCCGCAATCCTGCACGACTACCGGCGGGTGAGGCGCTATCTCCTGGGCTTTGTGCAGATCCTCAGGGAGCGCGATCTGATCCGGTCGCTCAACAGGCAGCAACGCACTATGTTACTCTGGCACAAATACTTCAGGATACTCATCCCGGTCGTCCTCTTTCTGGGTTACGTGGCGCTGGGCATCCTGGCCACCACGCAGGTGGCCGGACTTTGCGCGTTCCTCCTGGCCACCCTGATGCTGGTTCTCTCCCTGCTGCCACTGGCCCCGAAGCCGGCGGGGCGCCTGATGGCCCTGGTCAGGATCAACCTCTTCTATTTCATCGCGTTAATCCAGCTCGGGATCGGGGAGCTGGGGATCAGACGGGTAATGTGATGGGTTAAAGCCTGCTTGAAATGAAGGCGTTCCCAGGATAAAAATTTGGCAACCTTTTAACAATTAGGAAGATAGATTTGTATTAATCTTATGTTCCAAAGCCGGGGGATGATCCGGCTTGGTCTGCTAACCTAAAAACCATTGTAATGAAAAACTGGGCGATCCTGGGATTGGTGGGGCATAAGATGGCTTAAAATGTTGAGTCCGGCGGAAGGTGGGAAAGGATCTTCTAAATTAAACAGTTGATGATGAATAGGGTTGACGATTACATCAATCATTTTCCACCCACTGTCCGGGAGATCCTCCGGCAAATCCGGGCGGTCATCCTGGCAGCGGCTCCGGCGGCAGTCGAAGGGTTTGCCTACCAAATGCCATCCTACAAGACAAACGGCAAGCCGCTGGTCTATTTCGCCGCCTTCGACAGGCACATCGGATTCTACGCAACCCCTACCGGCCATTCCGCTTTTACGGCAGAATTGTCCCAATTCAAGCAGGGGAAAGGCTCGGTTCAGTTTCCGCTAGATCAACCCATTCCCTACGACCTGATCAGGAGAATGGTAGAGTACCGGGTGGCCGAGAACGAACGGCTTTAGCGGAGTTTTTAGCCCAGTTACCCCACTTCAAGCTCATTTATGGATAAAATGTAGCTCAAAACGGAACGAATTTGAGCTGCATTTGGTAAATTTATGAGCTACAAATCGCAGCACGCCGATGGATAAGCAGGAATCGCAAATAATCGAGTTGGTCAGGGAGCGCCAGCCTCTCTCATCAAAGGAGGTGTTCGAAACAATTTCTTCACCCTTGAGCTATGCTACGGTTAAGCGAATGCTGGTGAAACTCCAGGTTGAGGGGTACTTAATCAGGGACGGGCAGGGAAAAGCAACGAAATACCTGCTGTCACCCACTTATGAGCTGCTGTATCCTATTGATATTGACGACTATTTCACAAATGAAATTGATCAGCGAAGAATCAGGGACCAATTCAATCACCACCTTATTCCGGACGTGCTGGGCAAATACTGTGTATTTACCCCCGATGAGTTGATTCACCTGGAAACCCTTCAGGACCGATACAGGCAGAACTTCTCCCGATTGTCAGAAACCCAGGCAAAGAAGGAATTGGAGCGTTTAGCCATCGACCTGAGCTGGAAGTCATCGCAGATCGAAGGAAACACCTATTCTCTGCTGGAAACCGAAAGACTGCTAATGGACAAGCAGACTGCCGCCGGAAAAACGAAGGAGGAGGCGGTTATGCTGTTAAATCACAAGGAAGCGATTGACTTCATCATTGCCAATCCAGATTACCTTCAGCCCCTTTCGATTCCCAGGATTGAGGATATTCACCGGCTTCTGGTTAAGGAGCTCGCCATAGATACCAACCTCAGAACCTGGCGGGTGGGCATTTCGGGGACCAATTATCGCCCTCTTGACAATGTGTTTCAAATTAAAGAAGCACTCACGCTAATGTGTGATTTGATTAACAAGAAGGAGTCCGCCTTTGAGAAGGCGCTGCTCCTATTGGTTTTGATCTCGTACATCCAACCTTTTGTCGATGGTAATAAGAGAACCGCCCGGATCGTCAGCAACGCCATCCTGATTAATCATCAATACTGCCCTATTTCCTTCAGAACGGTTGACTCGGTCGAGTACAAGAAGTCTATGCTGATATTTTACGAGCAAAATAACCTGGCTCATTTTAAAAAGATTTTCATTGACCAATTCGAGTTTGCTGTCAACACCTATTTTTAACTTACAATTGAAAATCAAGCTATTACCCATCCTGATCCTCCTCCTGACCACCTCCTGCGCCACCCTCGACATCACCGGTTTGCAGAGGGAGGAACGGGTACCGTTCGAGCCCCTGAAGTTGCAACCATCCCTGGAGGCAACGGAGCTGCGGATCGACATCGTTAGG
>JAWOHI010000075.1:0-4923 GCA_046485255.1 Bacteroidales bacterium | reverse complement strand
CGAGAAGTGCCTGGTCAGCAGCGTAATAGACGTGGAACTAATGCTTTCAACCGGGATGCCCTCGAGCTTGCCGTTGGCACCATCAAAATAGAAGCCGATCGGGATGTGCCCTTCCGGGACGGTCACCGGGATGGTAAGCCGCATCAATTCATCGGCATAACCGCCCTCCATCCGGATGTTGATCAGGGGTGAGATGGGATTGACATTGGGGCCGAGGTCGTGGCTCTTGATCTCGGCAAAGGCCACCTTTACGTGCTGCTCGGTGTCGAAGGCATTGGCCGGGATGTCGATCTCCAGTCCGTCGACCGCCGTGCCCGGCCTGGATATCCGGACCTGGCCACCCGAAGTGGCTATCGTAGTGGTTCCCAAGTCGATCGACGACCCAACCACCAGGTTCTTGAGATCATCAATAAAGGGATCATCATCTTTTTTACAGGAGCCCAGCCAACAGGCCAGGATCAGCAGGGGGATTAGGATTTTTTTCACGGTTCAGGGCATTATTCTGACCAAATATAAGAAAACAGTGGCATACCCCCCCCAAAAAACAGGATGACCTTAGCTGATTTTAGTCCACCAGGGCTCAAATGATTCCCGAACGGCATCCAGCCCAACCCGCTCCCCGATCATCGGCGTTAAAATTTTGATCTCCTGATCTTTGCCCAGCTCCGTTATTCGGTTTAACGGCTCATCCCACTCGTGTGGGCCGAGGGCAAACTTGCAGGAGTGGACCGGCAGGAGACTCCCGGCACGCAGGTCCTGGGCAGCCTGCAAGGCCTCTTCTGGTGCGGCGTGGATGTAGCGCCAGGCACTGTTGTACTGCCCATTTTCCAGCAAGGCTAGGTCGAACGGCCCAAAACGGTTGCCAATGTCCTGAAAATGATCATCATAGCCACCATCGCCCCCGATATAGATCCTCCTGGAGGGGGTTTCCAGGATAAAGGCGGCCCAAAGGGTATTGTTCCTCGAGAAGAGGCGGCCCGAGAAGTGGCGGGCGGGAGCGATGGTGAGGCTGAAACCTTCATCGGGAGCCAGCCGGTCCCACCAATCCCCTTCCGTGATATTCGACGGATGATAGCCCCAACGCTCCAGGTGGGATCCAACGCCGAGACCGCAGAAGACTCTGCCTACGCGCCCCCTGAGCTTCCAGACGGTGTGGTAATCCAGATGGTCGTAATGGTCGTGGGTGATCAACAGATAATCGATATCAGGCAGATCCTCAATGGAATAGATGTCTGTTCCCTTGAAGGCCCGCACCACGCCGGGCATTGGCGAGGCGTGACCGCTCAAGACCGGGTCGATCAGGATCCGCTTGCCGTCGATCTGCAGGTAAACGGAGGAGTGACCGAACCAGACGAGGCAGTCCTGGTTCAGCGGCAATTCCCGGAGATCCGTCTTAACCGTCGGCAGGGGCTCCGAAGGGGTGCGTCGGTCGGATTCCCGCAAGAGAAAACGGGCGATTAGGAGGAATTTGCTGCCTTCCGCGGTGAACTGGGGCGTCATCCGCAAGTTACGGAACTGTCCGTTCCGGTAGTTAGGCGACTGCCTGATCCGCTCCAATCGAGAGCCTGACGGGGCTTTCCCGAACCTGGGGTGCGTCAGGCACAACCGGATTCCAATGTACAGGAGGAGGCAGATGAGTATGGCGATCAGCATTGTGCCCTGATTTTGATCGCCAAACTTACGCAAAACGATCAGGGTGTGAAAATCATAATCATTCGGGGTATTCGAAGAATCCCTATGAGGTGAAGTTCCGGACCAGGGAATAGATGCGGTCCAGTTTTTCCGTGATTTCGCGCAATCCGAACGATCGCACCAGCCTGAAGGACTCCTTTCCCTGGACGAACAGCAGGATGGTCGGGATGGTGAAGACGGACAGCTGTCCGGCCGCCTCCGGCACCTCGGCCGAATTCAGGTAGAGCGATTTGATCAGCGGGTAACGGGCCAGCAGTTCCTCCACTTTTGGCAGCAGGGTTTGGCATACCGAGCAGGCCGGTTGCGACACGTAAACGAAGACTATTGTATCCTTTTCTGTCGTTTCCAGAAGGCTGTTCAGGCTCGGTACCTTTTCCATGGCATAAAGTTAATGGTTACTGCCGATTTATTTGGGATGGAATGCGTTGTCAAAAGCAAGTGGATATGCCACAAAAACCGCGCGGCCGGTTTTGAAAGAATACTTAACTTGCAGATGAATGAAAAACAAATGAATACGCAATACGAAATAAACTCCGAAAAACTGATCTAATGAAGAAATGCAACTTAATATTGATTCTTATCCTGTGCTCGTTCAATTTGATTTCACAGGTACCCTCCGGGTTCAGTTACCAGGCCGTAGTACGAAGTGATCGTGGAGAGATTGTTGCGAACCAGATGGTGAAATTTCAATTCAGCCTCCTCCGTGGATCAAATACAGGAACGGCTGTTTACGTTGAAACCCAGTCGGTGCAGACCAACGAATTCGGGCTGGCCAACCTTACTGTAGGCTCCGGTTCCAAGGTCAGTGGTGATTTTGACCCTTCATCCTGGGGTGTGGGATCACACTTTCTCAAGGTTGAGCTTGACCCGACCAATGGCAGCTCCTTTTTGCATATGGGCACTGTTCAGCTAATGGCCGTACCGTATGCTTTTCATGCACAAACAGCTGCTGAGATCCCGGATCATTCGGTTACCACGGAAAAAATTGCTGAGGGGTCTGTTACAGGGTCAAAAATGGCACAGGGTGGTGCCAGCCCCGGACAGGTATTGAAATGGAACGGAACAACCTGGGCAACTGCCGAAGATTTACAGGGCGGTGATGCCGCCTGGCAATCTTTGGGCAATAATCTTTATCGTATGACGGGCAATATCGGCATTGGGACCTCAAATCCAAACGCCCAGCTTCACGTTTATGGTACGGGGGCGGGTGAAGGCAATGTGCTTTTAACAGGCGAATTGAAGCTGTCTCCGGGCAACCCGCCCGTCTCAGGAGCCGGAACACGCCTGATGTGGTATCCCGATAAGGCCGCTTTCCGGGCGGGCACAATTAACGGTGATCAATGGAATAAGGACAACATTGGTCCATTCTCATTTGCCTCAGGCTACCAGGTGCAAGCTTCCGGATATCATTCAGCCTCTCTCGGGGAAAACACAAAAGCAACCGGTAATTCTTCCACCTCAATGGGCTCTTACACCACCGCTTCCGGAGTAGCCTCCACCGCAACCGGCTATTATACAAATTCCGGGGCTTTTAGTTCGATGGCGACGGGGAGGTATAATGTTGGGGGTGGTAGTTCAACAACCTGGGTGTTGACAGATCCCCTGTTTGAAATTGGTAACGGAACCTCCCTGACAAGCCGAAGCAATGCTTTAACCGTTTTAAAAAATGGCTATGTCGGCATTGGCACTGCCAATCCTGCCCAAAAGCTGGATGTAAGGGGCACCGCACATATCAATGGCCCGCTGTCAATCGGTACCGCAAGCGCCAGACAGCAGCTCAGCGTGGGCGATTACCTTGATATCTATTCGGGTTTTGCCAATAGCCCTACGCGGCCATCCATCAGGTCATCAATCAACAACAATTTAATTATCAGCTCATACGATAAAGGAATCCTGTATTTTAACCATGATGGAGGAACAGGAGAGACACGCTTTTATAATGGTTCGAGCAGTAAAGAACTCGTGCGTATTACCGAACAAGGCAGGGTGGGAATCGGAACAGCCGACCCCCAGTCGGACCTGCACATTGCCGGTTCCATCAGGGTCGGGGAGAATGGAACGGGCATCAGAGAGATAAAAATAATCACTGTGACCCTGGATAATGGCTATGCGGAAGTTCCATATCCTCCGGGGTTTGGTATGGCAACTACCATGGTTTTAGCGTGCCAGGTTTATAAAGACGGGTTTGTAACCTGGAGGCCTTCTGTCAACTACAGGATTCGCAGCAATTTTATTATTATCGAAGATGATAATGGCAGCAATACCGCCAGGTTGGTTCTATTAAACTATTAGCCACCCTCTATTGGTTGGACACTTTTTCCAAAACAGTTGAGTCGATAGTTGTTCCCTTTTCACTGATCGGATTCAAAACAAAGTTAGCCGATACTTGAATGAGGCCGTAACGCATCGTAAAACAGCCATCGTATGAAAGCGGTTGACTTTTTGGGAATTAATTCCGGTAAAGCTATAACTTTTCAGGACTACGCTCCCGTAGCGTCCTCTCCCTGATAGTTCAATCCAGCTCCTTCTCCGCGAGGAACTGCGAGAGGAGGTCGGCGATCCGGAGGTTGTTCAGGTCGGAGAACGGGAAGTGGGTATTGCCGAAGATGCCGGTTTCGGGGAGGTGCAGGAGGGTGACGTCGCCGCCGTGGCGGTTGACCGCGTCGCGCCAGAGCCTGGCCATCTCGAGCCGGGCCCTCCACATATCCTGTCCCGGGTTGGGGGATGGCGTATCGGGAATATAATCCCCATAATAGAGAATGATTGGTATTTTGGTCAGTTTCAGGAATTCGTCGAGCGGGATGCCCAGGGCTTCGAGCGCGCCAGCGGAGCCGGTGATGGGCGCGGGCACCTCGTCGTTGGGAAAGACGAAGTTGCTGCCCGGCTCGTAGGAGACAATGGCGCGGACGTTTGGGTTCTTGATGGCGGTGAGCCAGCCCGGACCGCCTGCCTGGGAGTGGGTGACCAGGATCCCCGGCCCGATCCGGCTGAACAGCTCCGACACGGCATCGGAGGTCACCTCCAGGTCGAAAGGCCCGGTGTTGGGGGTCATCTGCCTGAAATACTGGTTCAGCGCCTCCGGATCCCTTGAAAACTGGACCTCCGGGAAATAGTCGGGCCAGATGCCGATGCCGAAGTTGCCGAACCAGGCCTGCTCGTCGGCGGAATCCGATATGTCATCGATACGGGCCTCGCTCGCATTCCCCGCTACTTGCCCAGGACCCGCACCAC
>JAWOHI010000044.1:0-3256 GCA_046485255.1 Bacteroidales bacterium | reverse complement strand
CAGCACTTCGTCAACACGAAGGTGAACAAGTATTCAAGGATCCAGGCGGTCGTTCCATATCAGGAGCCTTTTGAGAAAACGCCTACCAAAAAGATCAAGCGGTTCCTCTACCAGCAATAAAACTAAGGTTAATCAACCAGCTGCTTCAACCCGTCAGGCACCTTTCGGTCGACCTCGTATTTGACGGTTTCGCCAAATCCAAGGAGATTGAACACTTCCCGTGTGGCCCGGTAGGCAGCCTTAACCGTCCCTGAACCCTCGCTGAAACCGGCCCGGTATTCGATGCCGTCATAGAATTCCAGCAAATGAAGCTGGTCAGAACGGGTAACCAGTTCCTCTCCTTCCGGCAAGAGGATCTCCCGGAACGCCGAATCGAGGATGAAATAGCGGTCGGCGGTTTCCAGCAGGATCACCTGGGTTTGGCCATCTTTTGCCCCCGTGATCATACGGTATTCCAATACACCCTCGCGGACAAGGGGTTTTTGTCGGTCGTACCAGTTGTAAACCAGCAGGCCGATAACAACGGCAAGAACCGCATAGCGGATCAGTTTGTTGCCCTGACGCGGCGCTTCCACTAGCTTGACAGGCTTTCGACGGTATCCTTCAAGTCCGGGTTAATGGTGATCAGGCTGGACTGATCCTCGCGTACGATATAGCCCTTTTGGCGAAGCCTGATGATCTTCCTGATCCCGGGTCCCTGTGAAAGCCGCAAATCCTTTACCAGGTCGCCGGGATAAGACCTGCCCCTTTCCAGGAGAAGCTTAAGGATCCTTTTTTCGAGTCGGTCCAGCATCAGCCACCGGTAGAGACCCTTTAAGAATCCGATTCTTTTTGTTCTCATTGTCCTTCTTCTTTTAAGATGAGTATGCGCAATTACGCTCCGATAAAGTTCAATACTGCACTGTTTCAAATGGTTCTGCTACCAATATACGAAATTGAAAGCAAATTTCGTGCCCTGATGGACCTAAAAATTGACATATGCGCATACTTTTACACTAAAAGCGTCTGGTCGCTTTCAGCGCCTGGGAAGGGGACAGGTCAGGCGGGGGTGCTAGAACCGCAATCCAGCCGATATTCCCGGCCACATCTTTAGATAGGCAATTCCAGTGGTACTGTCATAGATGGTCCACGGAGCGAAAAACCTCACGATGTCTGGTTCGGGATAGGTGAAGGTCACGCGGAGTAGGTTAAAGGTGGGGCCGACAAACCATTTCAGGCGTCCGGCAATCGGGCCTTCGACCGTCAGGCGCGCCTGGCCGAGGAAATTGAACCCTTTGGAGTACCAGAGGTGGTCGAGCACCTGGTAGCTGATCAGGTCGGCCGATCCCTTGATCCGGCCGGCGATGCCGAAGCGGGTGCCGATACCGAAACCGGTGCCGTAGAAGGATTCCCCGTTGAGCCACTGTGCCCCGACCAGAAATTGGGTATAAAAGCGGTCTATGCCTACCCGGTAGGCCAGCTGAACATTCCAGGTCTCCCCGGCCGACAGTTCCCACGCCTGGTATCCATTCCGGACTATGCTGATGAATCCGATCGGCGCACCGGACTCCAGGCTGTCGCACACATTGATGAAGCCAAGCTGAACCCCATTAAGCCGTTTTGCTACGTTCATAAACCCGGCCAACTGGGCTCCCTCAACCTCCCCGGCCACGTTCATGAATCCGGCACCCTGCACACCCTTGACCTGGTTGGCCACATTCATGAACCCCGATCCCTGAACCCCGGTCAGGTTATTGGACACATTCATGAAGCCGCTTCCCTGTACTCCTTTGTAATTCTTTGCGATATTCATGAACCCCGAGCCTTGGATCCCCGTGAAATCCCCGGAAATGTTCAGGAATCCCGCTCCTTGAAATCCTGCACCCTTTCGAGCAATATTCAGAAAACCAGACGACTGAATTCCCCGAAGCTCGCCGAGCGACATATTCATAAATCCCGAAAATTGCCCGCCGGTAACGGGACCGCTGACCAGGTTGAGGAACCCGGCCCCCTGTACGCCCTTGGCAAAATCGGTCTCGATGTTCGCCAGTCCGCCAAACTCGACCCCGTTGAGGCCGGCGCTCACACCCCAGAGGATGTTCCACGAGAGGCTGTTGACGCTGCGGTCGGCCAGGATCCCATTGGTCCCGAACGGGGTGAAGAGCGTCACCTGTACCGGGCGGTAGAAATACTCTTTTTCCTTCTGGGCCTGACTGCGGGCGGGAAACGCTATGGCAACCGCAAGTGCGGTATATGACAGGATTTTAGCTAACCGTTTCATTTGATCCGTTTGTTTGGTTTGAAAATCAGCTTGTTTATTTGGTAATGCGAAGGTAATACAACTTTTATGCCTGAATCAACAGTGGATCGGTCTCCAATAGGAAATCAACGTTTTTTGCCCATCCGGTTGATAAAAAGTCGTTAAAACGATGGATATGCAGATTTTGATCGTAAATTTGATATTGTTTTGGCAAGTGTTTAAGAAGTAATCATCACTAAACCTCATACTATGAAGCGATTCCAATTCTTTCGGTTTCTCCTCTTTGCCGCTGCAGGAGCCTTGCTTACCCTGGCCGCCTGCGAAAAAGAAGAGGCTGTACTTCCCGGCAACGGGGGTGACGAGATAGCTGACCTGAAAGCCGCCAGTGGCAACGGTGCGGCTACCTACATCGTGGTCCTGAACGACCGCGTGGAGGCGGAAGCCAACCTGACCTCGGTGCGCGGATACGAGCGCCGCCAGGAGCAGATGACCGGTTATCTGAACCGCTTCCTTGGCGGCCATGGCGTGGGCCAGGACCAGCTCGACCTGGTTTATACGAATGTCTATATGGGCTTTGCAGCCCGCCTCAATGCCCGGCAAGTCGCACGTCTGCAAGCCGATCCGCGCGTGAAATCCATCGAACCCGACCAGGTGGTGACGCTGGTCAAGCCGGCCGCCAAGCCAACACCTAAGCCACCGGCCGAATCCACCCCTTGGGGGATCACCCGGGTTGGGGGCGGCGATACTTATACCGGCACAGCCAAAGCCTGGGTGATTGACACAGGGATCGACCTGGATCACCCCGATTTGAATGTGCACCAAACTTTGGGAAAATCATTCGTATCCCGGGTCACTTCACCCAATGATGATAACGGGCATGGTAGCCACTGCGCCGGCATCATTGCAGCCAAGAAAAATACGGTAGGCGTTGTTGGAGTAGCGGCTGGAGCGACTGTGGTCCCGGTTAAAGTGCTTGACCGAAGAGGCAGCGGGTACATGAGTTGGATTATTGGAGGG
>JAWOHI010000039.1:0-8924 GCA_046485255.1 Bacteroidales bacterium | reverse complement strand
CCACCGACATTGACCAGCACTATGGGATGTGGGGCGAAAGGGAGCAGTTTGGCCCCGGGTCCGACCCGTTCGAGTGGTTCATTTTGGTGTTGCAGCCACCAGACCCGATGCGAGGGCTTCGCCCTATCGGGGAACCAATCAGCCATACTGTGGAGGATGGGCAAATCGAGGACCCGGATATGCCTGTCTTTGAGCTGTGTCCGGAAAAGAAATATGGTCCCTGGAGATTCACCGGAAGAACCAAATGGTCAGATCCCGTAAGTACTTCATCAAACGAAAAAGATTACTACTGCCCTGCGCATAAGTTCACTTCCAAATGGAAGCTGGTGACCGAAACGATCACCTTTTTGCGTGAGGCTGAAGCTGACTGGTACAAGTGCACTCTCCGGAAAGACCACACCGGGGATCATAACTGGAGCATCCAGAAGGACAAGGCCAAAGACTGGAAAGCAACCAAAAAGACCAAGTCCAGGCAATACTGGGAAGGAGAGTGCGGGTGCATTATCTGGATCACAAAATAACCGGAGGAATTAAAATGAAAATAAACAAGAGCATACGCCTTATCGGCCTCGCAGTCTTAATGACAACCCTCTCATTTCAAGGATTTTCCCAGGCTTTCCCAACTGGCGGGTACCAGGGAGGAACCTATGGAAAAGGAGGCGTGGATGGCACGCAGGGCACAGAAAAACCAGTCATTCAAGTGGAGATGGCTCTTCAGGCCTTTCCCAACCCTTTTGCGGGGGAAACAACCATCCGGGTCACCCTGGACAAGGAGTCCCGGCTTGAGCTGTCGCTTTACTCCCTCGATGGCCGGAAGGTGAGGATCCTGATACCCACCGGGACCTTTCCTCCCGGGGATCATTCCTTTACGTGGAATGGCAGCGACGAACAAGGCAACCGCCTGGCCAACGGATTGTACCTGCTCCGCCTGGATGCAAACCGTCAGGTTTTGACGAAAAAAATCGCCTTGATCAGCTACTAGGACTGGCTTACTGGGGGTCAAAACTACTAACCGATCCGTCGGGAGTAATTCTTTTTTTATACTTTTCCGCCCTAAAACTTTGACCTACTACCAATATGCCTCCGAGAGTTATTAACAATCTTGCTGAATTTGAGTCTCTTGTGGGACAGGAGATCGGGGTGTCGGAGTATCTGACGATCACCCAGGAACGAATCAACAATTTTGCCGATGCAACTCTGGATCATCAGTGGATCCACATTGATCAAGAGAGGGCCAACAGCGAGGCACCGTTTGGCGGGACCATAGCCCACGGCTACCTTCTGGTATCACTGCTACCTTTTTTCTGGGAACAGATTGCCGATGTCCGAAACGTCAAGATGATGGTTAACTATGGGATTGAGGAGTTCCGCTTTCAGGAGCCGGTCAGGGTGAACAGTCAGGTCCGGGTAAGGGTGTACCTCGATTCGCTGACTAACCTGCGTGGCATCATCAAGACCAGGATGAAGGCGGTTCTTGAGATCAAGGACTCTCCCCGTCCGGCTTTCACCGGCTACATTGTGTTCCTCTATCACTTCAACGACTGAAATGGCAGCCGCCCTCATACTCATTTCAGGCTTTTGAGCAGTTTACGGCCGTAAAGATTGAAAAATTCGGGGTCGGTCATCCTGACGAGTTCGAGGTACTCCCTGCTGCTTTGACCATCCTGGCCATTGAGCCGGATCAGGGCCAGGAACCAGTAGGCGCCTGAGGTGTGTGGGGATACTGATTCCGATACGTTTTCGAACAGTTCTGAAGCTGCCGCAAGGTCTCCCTCGTAAAAGAGTGTCACCGCATCGACGAAATCCCTTCCGGACAGCTCCAGGGTGTCAATCAAATGCATATCTGGCTGATAGGCCGACCGGAAGGATTCGTACAGTCCGCCCAGGCCGGGCCTGCTCACCATAGGGTAAAAGACCAGGATGGCCGGTACAAGGATGGCGGGAAACAACACGATGGTCAAGTATCTGCGCCTCTTCTTCCTCCGCTTTTCCGCCTTCTCCTCCATTTGGTCAATGACCAGGACAATTCGGTCGGCCAGCCTGTCGTGCGCCTCAAATACGCTTAGCACCTGCTGCTTCATCTCCGGTGCCAGCGGGTCGGCACCTCCTCTCGATGCCATTCCAGCCACACTGCCGGCCGACTCGGCCAGATCAATCCATAATTGCTCAGGCGTCTCAAAATCAATGGATTCCGAAATCAACTGCACCTGGTGTCCCTCACAATAAAAGCGGAGAAGCTTGCGTTTACGGCTACTGAGGGTGCTGATCTTCCGGTTGATTTCTGCGAGGGCGCCGTTGGGCTCGATCAGTTCAAAGAGAGAATCGGGAACCTGCTCCAGTCCGGCGTGAGGGTCGAAAGGGCTCGAAGAGTCCGATAGAAAACGGCGAATGGCCTCATTGATATGATGATCGGTTTGTTCCATACGAACCAATCTCAAAAGTAAGCAATAATCCGTTCGGCCGTGAATGGTTCCTGAGGGCTGGTCCGAAACCTGGGCGCCGCGGCCCCTAAAGGCTTGAGATTTCAACAAATTGACTATTTTCGTAGGCTAAAATTTACAGATAGAGGACCATGTACAGAACCATCATTACGATCACCCTGATCCTGCTTGCCGTGGAAATGTCGGCGCAGACGGCCACCCGATGGAGGGGTCCGCAGGGGAACGGCATATACCCGGACCGCGGCTTGTTGAAACAGTGGCCAGCCGATGGCCCCGAACTGATCTGGCATTACGAGGGAGTTGGCGTGGGCCATTCATCCCCAGTGATCGATAAAAACCGCATATACTTAACGGGGATGATCGACACCATCGGCCATATTTTCGTGCTTTCGATGGATGGCAAACTGCTTGACCAGTGGAAATACGGGGTGGATTTTTATGAAAGCTGGCCCGGGACCCGTTCGACGGTAACCATTGCCGGCGACCTGCTCTACGTGGAGTCCGGGATGGGCGGGCTCTACTGTTTCAATATCAAGGATGGTACGCTGCGGTGGAAGAAGAACCTTTTCAAGGATTTCGACGGGAAGAACATCGTGTGGGGTGTAACCGAGACGGTGGTGGTGGACGGGGATGTGCTCTACTGCACACCCGGTGGTGCCCGCAACAATGTCGTGGCGCTCAACCGCCACACCGGCGCCCTGATCTGGTCGAGCCCGGGCAACAGCGAATTGTCGGCCTACTGCACCCCGCTCCTGGTGGAGCTTCCAGCACGCAAGTTGCTGGTGACGATGACGGCCAACCATATCATCGGGCTGGATGCCTCCAACGGAAAAATGCTATGGAAGCACCCGCAGGCCAACCAGTACTCGGTTCACGCCAATACGCCCATCTACCACGATGGCGCGCTCTTCTGCTTCAGCGGGTACCGCCAGGGCGGGCCCAAGCTTCGACTGAGCGCCGACGGGTCGTCGGTCACGCAGGAGTGGTTCTCCGGAACCTTCGACAGCCGGATGGGCGGCGCGGTATTGGTTGACGGGTATCTCTACGGCTCAGGCGACATATCGGGCAAGGAGTGGCAGTGCCTCGACTGGAAAACTGGGGAGCAGAAGTACAAGTCGGCGGCCGCCGCCAAGGGCGTGGTGATCTATGCCGACGGGATGCTCATCGGCTATTCGCAGCGCGGCGAACTGTTCATCGCCCCAGCGAAGCCGGATGAGCTCAAAATCACCGGAATGACCCAGGTAACCCACGGATCTGGCGAGCATTGGGCACACCCCGTCCTCCACGAGGGAATCCTGTATCTTAGGCACGGAAACGCGTTGATGGCATATAGATTAAAATAGATGAGACTAGTTACCATCATTCTTTTTTTGTTGATCCTCACCACCGGACTGAAGGCCCAAAGGAGCCAGTTCAGGGGAAGTGAGCGTGACGGCCGCTATGAGGAGACCGGCCTGATGAAAAGCTGGCCCGAGGGAGGGCCCGCCAGGGTGCTTACCGTGGAAGGAATTGGAGCCGGGTACTCCTCGGCCATCATCGACGACCAGCACAATATCTACATCACTGGGATGAAGGACCGGGTCGATTACCTGAGCTGCATCACCCCGCAGGGAACGATCAAGTGGCAGGTGCCTTTCGGCGACTCCTGGAGCAAGTCGTTCCCCGATACCCGTAGCACTCCGACCATCGACGGCGACCGCATTTATGCCGTCAGCGGCCAGGGAAAGCTCACTTGCTTCACCCTTGAAGATGGTAGAGAGGTCTGGTCAAGGGATGTGGACCACGATTTCGGCTGCACCTGGCACAAATGGGGGGTTTCGGAGTCGCCGCTGATCTGGAACAACCTGGTTATCAGCACTCCGGCAGGTGAACAAACCACCGTCGTCGCCCTCGACAAGATGACCGGCAAAACGATATGGTCCTCAGCCTCAATCGGGGGTGTGCGCACCTATGCATCTCCCGTTCTCAAGGTGATTAACGGACAGGAAGTGATCCTGGCGGTCACGACCGAATTCATTGCGGCGGTGATCCCGTCGAGCGGCGAGGTGCTCTGGAGCTTCCGGCATTGGGTTAAGGAGCGGGAAGTCAACAACGAAGGGGGCCATATCTTCCCGAACGGGCCAGTAACAGTTGGAAATGAGATTTTTATCACACGGGGATACGATTACCCGGCGATGATGCTAACGGTTGCAGCGGATAATCGCTCCGTCACCGAGAAGTGGATCAGCCCAGTTCTTGATAATCACCATCACGGCGTGATCGTTCACGAAGGCCACATCTATGGCTCCAACTGGCTGAACAACGGCAAGGGCCGCTGGATCTGCCTCGATTGGGACACCGGCGAGGTGCGCTGGGATGAGGATTGGTTTAACAAGGGGCCGATCATTTTTGCCGACGGAATGTTGTACCTGATGGATGACCGGACCGGCAACGTTGGCCTGGTCCAGCCCGATCCATCCGGGTTCCGGTTGACCGGCTCCTTCAAGCTGATTGGCGGGACCGGGCCTTTCTGGTCCCACCCTGCTATTTATGACGGCAAATTATACCTGAGGCACGGCGACGTGCTGATGGTTTATGACATCAAAGAGGTGTAACTGATTGACCAAATGGGTCCGGCATATCATCGTAGCGGCTGTTGCCCTCACCGGGGCCTTGTTGCTTGGCTGGTGGCTGCTGTTTGATCCGGCCAGGAGCATCCAGGCCAGCCTTCCCGGGGCCGACAACCGTCCCCCGCGAACCGATACGGACCGCGAGATCATCCATATTGGCGAATATTTTTACGCGCCCGGCGGGCACATCACTCCGCTAAAGGAGAGCTGGCCGCGCTTTCGCGGGGCAGGCTTCGATAATATTTCCAACACAAAATTCCCATTGATCGACCGGTTTAACGGCCGTATCCCGCCGGTCGTGTGGCAAAAGGAGCTGGGCGAGGGGCACGCCGGAGCGGCGATCTACCAGGGAGAAGTCTACGTGCTCGACTATGACGAGACCCTGCGTGCCGACCTGCTGCGGTGCTTCAACCTCGCCGACGGAAGTGAGGTATGGCAGCGGGGCTACCGCCTGACAATCAGGCGGAACCACGGAATGTCAAGGACCGTCCCGGCGGTAACCGAAAAGTATGTGGTGACCCTGGGCCCACGAGGACACGTGATGTGCGTCGACCGGGCCACCGGCGATTTCCGATGGGGGTACGACACGGAGCAGGAACATTCACCGGAGATCCCGTTCTGGTACACGGGACAGTGCCCGCTGGTAGATCAGGACCTGGCCATCATTGCCACGGGCGGCAAAACCTTCATCGTTGCGATCGACTGCGCCACCGGGCAGCGCGTCTGGGCTACACCCAATCCGGGCAACTGGAAAATGTCGCACTCCTCCATTATGCCGATGACCTTCGGGGGACGCAAGATGTATGTTTACAGCGCGGTAGGCGGGGTGATCGGCATAGCGGCCGACGGACCCGACGCCGGCCGTACCCTCTGGACCACCACCGCGTGGAACAAGAGCGTGGTGGCCCCGTCGCCGGTCTGCCTGCCCGACGGCAGGATCTTCCTCTCAGCCGGCTATGGTGCCGGCTCGATGATGATCCGGTTGATACCCAACGACAACCGGTTCGACGTAGAGGTTCTCGACCAGTATGGCCCGGCGGAAGGTCTCGCATCCGAACAACAGACCCCGCTCTATTTCAACGGGCACCTGATCGGTATCCAGCCCAAAGACGCAGGAGCCCTACGCAACCAACTGATCTGCGTCAACCCCTCCAACCTCCGAAATCCGGTCTGGACCAGCGACAAGGGCAGCCGTTTCGGACTGGGTCCCTACCTCATAGCCGATAATAAGCTCTTCATACTGAGCGATGACGGAACAATGACCATTGTCAAACCCGATATTAATTCGTATGTTCAGCTCGACCAGATCAAGCTGTTCGACGGGCAGGATGCCTGGGCGCCGATCGCCGTCGCCGACGGCTATATGGTCCTGAGGGACTCAAAGTATATGGTTTGTCTGAGGATGGGGGGTCGGGAGTGACGTGAATGTCGTAAATCGTAAATCGTAAATGGTAAATGGTAAATGGCAAATAAGAAACTAATCTACAGCCTGTTGTTCCTGCTGGCGGGGGCGATCATCGCCCTGGTGGTGCTGGACAACCGGTCGACCAGGCCGGACAAGCGGCCGGACAACCCGTACGAGTACGACATCAAGGAGTATATGGAGGTTGATCCCGGCCTGATCATCTACACGGAGACCAGCAACATCCGCCTCGGCTCCGACATCCCGCGTGGGATCTCCTGGTTCGGCGGCCGGATCTACCTGGTGACGGAAAACAGCCTCCAGGTCATTTCCCCTGAAGGCCGGCAACTGTCGAAAACCGCTCTGCCCGAGGCAGCCAACACTGTCCATGCGGCCGAGCCGGGCATCTTTGTCGCATTTGACAACCGCGTGGTCCAATATGGTTTTGACGGGAGCCTGGTTCGCGAATTTGTTTCAACTGGCGACTCAACCCATTTTACCTCGCTGGCCTTCTCTGACGGGGTGCTGGCTGTAGCCGACGCCGGTAAAAGGGTCGTCCTCCTCTTTCGCGAAGATGGAACCCTGATCCGGCAGATATCCGGCAAAAGGGAATCGGAGGACCTGCACGGCTTCATCATCCCAAGCCCCTTTTTCGACCTGGCCTACTGCCCGGTTGGCGAGCTGTGGGTGGTCAACCCGGGCCTGCACGCCTTCGAGAACTATTCGCGTGATGGAAACCTGAGGGGGCATTGGGCCGTCACCTCAATGAAGATCGACGGCTTCAGCGGTTGCTGCAATCCGGCCCATATGGCCATCCTGCCCGACGGGCATTTCGCGACTTCCGAGAAGGGGCTGGTACGTATCAAGGTATATAAACCCTCCGGGGAGCTGCTGGGGGTTGTGGCCCCACCGGCATCCTTCAAGCCGGGAGAGACAGCCCCCGACCTGGCCGTTACCGCCGCCGGGGAGGTTCTGGCACTCGATTTTGACCGGAAGATGATCAGGATCTTCGAAAAAAAGAATCAAGATGGATCGTAAGACTTTCATTAACAGCTCAGGACGATTAGTCATTCTGGGCGGGCTCCTCTTTATCACCGGGCAGATCTTCTTCAAAAGGAAGGTCTCGGCATCAGGCAAGTATGTCTGGCAGATCGATCCCTTCAAGTGCACCCAGTGCGGGCGATGCGCGACGGAGTGTGTTAAGACCCCCTCGGCTGTCAAGTGCATTCACGCCTACTCACTGTGCGGCTATTGCGACCTGTGCGGCGGGTACTTCAAGCCCAACAGCCTGAACCTCAATACCGGAGCCGAAAATCAGCTCTGCCCCACCGGGGCTATCCGGCGCAAATTCGTGGAGGAGCCCTTCTTTGAATATACCATCGATGAAAAGCTCTGCAATGGCTGCGGCAAATGCGTCAAGGGGTGCACCTCCTTCGGCAACGGTTCCCTCCACCTGCAGATCCGTCACGATCAGTGCGACAACTGCAATCAGTGCTCAATCGCCCGAGTTTGTCCGTCCGATGCGATCAAGCGGGTGCCGGCTGAAAACCCTTATCTGATCAAAGGTGCGTTCGTATCCTGACAAAGATATCCGGAGAGGCCGCTTAGCCGGCCTGGCCAGGAGCATCCTGCTTCTGGCCGTATTGCTTTGTGCGGTGGATTCGTCCATCGCCCAGCAGCGTTTCCCCAAGCCCGAGTTCAAGACCGAATATAACCAGCCTGTTACCCAAGATCCCACCCCACGGAGTACCGGACTCGAGTTTGTCGACCTGGCCGTCCTGGTTTTGGTGATGGGCCTGACCGCCTGGTTTGCCATCCGCAAGCGGTCACGATACGGTATCCTGGTCCTCACGATCTTCTCGCTTATCTATTTCGGATTCTACCGCAAGGGATGCATCTGTTCCGTCGGTTCGATCCAGAACGTAGCCCTGGCCCTGGCTGACCCCACCTACCACCTGCCCCTCTTTGCCCTGCTCTTCTTTCTCTTGCCTCTTGTTTTCAGCCTTTTTTTCGGCAGGGTCTTTTGCGGTGCCGCCTGTCCTCTCGGAGCCATCCAGGACCTGATCATTTTCAAGCCTGTCAACATTCCGGTCTGGATTCGCAAGTCGCTTAGCGTGCTCCCCTGGACCTACCTTGGGCTGGCCGTCCTGTTTGCAATGACCGGGACCGATTTCATCATCTGCCGCTATGACCCTTTCATCGGCATCTACCGAATGAACGGCAACTACATAATGATCTTGCTGGGCATCAGTTTTCTGCTGATGGGTTTATTCGTGGCTCGCCCCTATTGCCGCTTCCTCTGCCCATACGGCGCCCTGCTCAACCTGGGCTCCAGGTTTTCCAAATGGCACCTGTCGGTCTATCCCACCAGCTGCGTACAGTGCAAGCTATGCACCACCGCCTGTCCGTTCGAGGCGATAGATATACCCGATACCGAAAGGGTCAAGCCCGAGCCCCGGTCGCAGACCCGGC
>JAWOHI010000036.1:0-12070 GCA_046485255.1 Bacteroidales bacterium | reverse complement strand
GGGCCGTTCGCGACTCATCGGAACACGCCGGCGCCCGGGAGGTATATATGATCTATGAGCCGATGGCCGGTGCCCTGGGTATCGGCCTCGACGTGCTCGCTCCGGATGGAAATATGATCGTCGATATCGGAGGAGGGACCACTGAGATCGCAGTGATTGCGTTGGGAGGGATCGTCTGCAATGAGTCGATGCGAATAGCCGGTGACGAGTTTACGCTTGATATCCAGGCCTATATGAGGCATCAGCACAATATCAAGATTGGGGAACGGTCGGCCGAGGACATCAAGATCCACGTAGGGGCCGCACTGCCGGTATTGGAGAACCCTCCCAAGGATTATGTGGTGCGGGGCCCCAACCAGATGACGGCATTGCCCATTGAGCTGCCGGTATCCTACAGCGAGGTGGCCCACGCGCTGGACAAGTCGCTCTCGAAGATCGAGACTGCCATCCTGAGCGTACTGGAACGGACCCCGCCGGAGTTGTATGCCGATATTGTCAATAACGGAATTTACCTCACCGGGGGCGGGGCTCTGTTGAAGGGCCTCGATAAGCGGCTGGCCGACAAGATGAACATCCCGTTCAAGATTGCGGAAGACCCGTTGCATTCTGTTGCCAGGGGTACCGGCATCGCGTTGAAAAACATTGCCCGTTTCCCCTTCCTGATGAGATAGTATGAAGTCCGATGCAAAATCTCCTGCGGTTCATCATCCGGTATAGTTTCCAGATTGTATTCATCGTCCTGGAGATCATTGCATTAACCCTTGTATTTAACCGAAATCCGCTCCCCCACGCACGATTCTACCAGTTGGTGCAGGGAGCCAATGGATTCATTTACGGGCAGGTGAGCAAGGCCACCCGGTTCCTCAACCTGAGCGGGGAAAACGTCATCCTGGCCACCGAAAATGCCCGGCTTCGAAATGAGCTGAGCAACCGGAACGAGGTCGTTCGTTCGGGCGATTCCATCTCCACCCTGAGAAACCCGGTAGTCCGGTATGATTTTATCCCGGCCACGGTGGTGAACAACTCAGTTAATAAGCAGAACAACTATCTGACCATCAATGTCGGAACACGGCAGGGAGTCAGGCCCGATATGGGCGTGGTGGGTCCCGGGGGGATCGTCGGGGTGGTCAGGAACGTGTCGGCTAATTACAGTACCGTCCTGTCGGTCCTGAACACCAAGTTCAGGGCCAGCGTCAAGATCGAGGATGAGAATTTCTTTGGCACCCTGATCTGGGACGGCATCAACTTCCGCGATGCCCTGCTGACGGAGGTCCCGGGCTACGCGCGGGTTTTCGAAGGGAGACCGGTGGTAACCAGCGGGTTCTCGTCTATTTACCCTGAAGGGGAGCCTGTTGGAACCGTCACGGGCGTGCAGCTGAACCCGGCCGGGAGCTTCTATGAGATCCGGGTGCGGCTCAGTGAAGACTTCAAGCGGTTGACCCGGGTCTATGTCATACGGGATTTCAGTCGGCAGGAAATTGAGTCATTGGAGGAACAGACTTATGATTGACAGCCTGCTCCGCTATTCCCTCCGGTTCCTCCTGGTAATGCTGATCCAGGTGCTGGTGCTGAATAACCTTCAGTTCAGCGGGTTTGTCAACCCCTATTTTTATATCTGGTTCATCCTGGTACTCCCCTTTAACACGCCCGGCTGGATACTGCTGGTCACCGCCTTTTTCCTCGGACTGGGAATTGATGTCTTTCCGCAGGGGCTGGCGGGCAACGGGGCTTCCCTGGGTACTCACGCGGCGGCGACGGTTGCGATCGCTTTCCTTCGCCCCACGGTCCTGCGTTGGATCAACCCACGGGAGGAGTACCGACAGGATACCCTTCCAGATGCCAGGAGCTACGGCCTGATCTGGTTTTCCGGTTATGTTCTCATTATGGCCGGGATCCATCATTTCATCCTCTTCTTCCTGGAGGACCTGTCCCTGAGGGACCTCTTCAGGACGCTCTGGCGCGTGCTGCTCAGCAGCCTGTTCTCTTTCATCCTGATCCTGATTTGGGAAAGAACCCGCATCAGGCTGACTAAATAGCCCGGGATGAGAAACCAGAATGCCAGCCGCAAGTTCGTCATCGGAGGGATCATCCTGATCACCGCCCTTGTCCTGATCATCAGGCTGTTTTTTTTACAGGTGGTGAACCAGACTTACAAGCTGTCCTCCAGCAACAACTCCAGGGCCAGGCAGGTGGAATACCCCGGCCGGGGGATGATCTTCGACCGGGTGGGTAAGCCGCTGGTTTACAACGAGGCGGTTTACGACTTGATGATCATACCCCAGCAGGTACGTTCGTTCGATACCCTGGAGCTCTGCCGGATGGTTCAGGTTGAAATCCAGGAGCTCCGCAATGCCATCCAGAAGGCCAAGGAATACTCCAGGTACCGGCAGTCGGTGGTCGTGAGGCAGATACCGGCCGACCTGTTTGCCGTCCTTCAGGAAAAGCTCTACAAGTACCCTGGGTTTTACGTCCAGACCCGCACCCAGCGGCGCTATCCCGAATCCATCGCCCCACACATCCTGGGTTATGTGGGCGAGGTGAATCAATCAGATATCCAGAAGGATACTTACTACCAGATCGGCGATTACATCGGCAAGTCGGGCATCGAGCAGGAATATGAGACCGACCTGAGGGGCGAGAAGGGCATCCGTTACCTCTGGGTGGATGTCAGGAGCCAGATACAGGGAAGCTATGAGGATGGACGGTTCGACACCATTCCAAAGCCCGGCAGGAACCTGACCATCTCCATTGATGCGGGCCTCCAGGCTTACGGTGAGAAGTTGCTTTCCAACAAGGTAGGCAGCATCGTGGCCATCGAGCCGGCGACGGGTGAGATCCTGGCCATGGTGACCAGTCCCGGCTACAACCCCAACGACCTGGTGGGGCGGATCCGGGGGCCTAATTTCGAACGCCTGTCGAACGATCCGCTCAACCCGATGTTCAATCGTGCCACTATGTCGAGGTACGCGCCGGGCTCGATATTCAAGATCGTGCAGGCCCTGGTGGGCCTTGAGGAGGGGTTGATCAACGAGTACAGCGCTTTCGCCTGCAACCGGAGCATCATCAACTGTCACGACCACCCATCGGCCAGGAATGTCCAGGAGGCGATACAATATTCCTGCAACCCTTATTTTTACCAGGTTTACCGGCGCATCATCCTGCAAGGGAAGAACGCCAACCAGTTTCGGGATGCCCAGATCGGCCTTACCGCCTGGAGGAACCTGGCCCTGACCATGGGGCTTGGCCAGGTGCTCCCGGTCGATCTTCCGGGAGTGAAGCCGGGCCGGATTCCGGATGTGGATTACTACGACGGGATCTACGGAAAGAACCGATGGACATTCAGCACCATCTACTCCAATTCCATTGGCCAGGGGGAGGTGGAAACCGTTCCGCTCCAGGTGGCCAACCTGGCAGCCATCATAGCCAACCGGGGGTACTATTACGTGCCTCATTTCCTGAAGTACCGGGATGGAAAGCCCGATACGCCCGACCGGTTCAGGGAGCGGATACAGACACCCTTCAATCCCGAATATTTTGATGTGGTGATTGAAGGGATGCGCCGCGTAGTAAATGAACCCGGCGGGACCGGTTGGCGGGCAAAGGTTCCGGACGTGATCGTCTGCGGCAAGACCGGGACGGTGCAGAATACGCGGGTTGAGGACCATTCGGGTTTTTTCGCGTTCGCGCCCCTGGAGACCCCCCGGATTACCGTGGTGGCTTACGTGGAGAACTCCGGCGCCGGCGGGCTTTATGCAGCCACTATCTCCAGCCTGATCATCGAGAAATACCTTAATGGATCGGTGACTCAGCAGGATAAGGAGGAAATGATTTTGAATTACAAGCAGTTCTGATGGATAACCTGAGGACAAGTTTCATCGCGCGGCTCGACTGGCTGACTGTTGGTCTCTACCTGGGGATGGTCATTTTCGGGTGGATGAACATTTACGCCACCACCTACGGGGAACCGGGCAGCGGCAGCCTCTTCAACTTTGGTTCACAATACAGCAAGCAGTTCTACTTCATCCTGACCGCCTTCCTGATTGCCATCCTGGTCCTGACCATCGAAAGTAAGTTCTGGGCATTTTTTTCCTATCCGATTTTTGTTCTGGGCCTGCTGGTTCTTCTCCTGACTATGTTGTTCGGGCAGGTGATCAACGGGGCCAAGGCCTGGATTTTCATCGGGCCGCTCAGTCTCCAGCCGGCGGAGTTTGCCAAATTCGCGACGGCCCTGGCCATCGCCAAGATCCTGTCGCGCTTCAACTTCCAGTTTACGCGCCTTCGCGACCTCCTGATACTCGGGGTGGTGACAGCCCTGCCTATCGCGCTGATCATCCTGCAGAAAGATACCGGAACAGCCTTGGTGTACCTGGCGTTCGTCTTCGTTTTCTTTCGCGAAGGGCTATCCTGGCTCGTCCTGATGATCGGGGGCCTGGCCATTCTGCTCTTCCTCCTCACCCTGGTGATGCCGCTGACCACCCTGCTGCCGCTTGTCAGCCTCGCAGGCCTGATTCTGGCCTGGGTCTTCCAGCGGAGGTTCCGCTTTTTTCTCTGGGGCACCCTGATGCTCGCCTCTCTCTTCGGCCTGGCTATCTGGATCGGTCAGTATTCAGGTAAAAGTCTGACTGTCACGCAGTTATTCTTCATAGCATCGATGGTTGCCTTCCTGATCTGGCTGGTGATCATTATCAGGAAGCGCTACCAGGCTCTCTTGGTGCTCCTTTTTACCTGGTTGGGGGCCCTGATTTTCATTTTTTCCGTTGACGTGGTTTTCCACGAGATTTTGAAACCGCACCAGCAAGCCCGTATCAACCAGACCCTTGGATTGGAACACGACCCGCTCGGGACAGGCTACAACCTGAACCAGTCGAAGATCGCCATCGGCTCGGGCGGATTTTTTGGCAAGGGGTTCATGAAGGGCACCCAAACCCGCTTCAAGTTTGTTCCTGAGCAGAGTACCGACTTCATTTTCTGCACGATAGGGGAGGAGTGGGGCTTCCTGGGAAGCCTGGTGGTGATCGGACTGTTTGTCAGTCTTTTGTTGCGGATGATCTTTCTGGCGGAGCGACAACGCTCCGTCTTCTCACGGGTGTACGGTTATGGTGCGGCCTCAGTCATCTTCTTTCATTTCTTCGTGAATATCGGTATGACCACCGGAATGGTCCCGGTTATCGGGATACCCCTGCCTTTTTTCAGCTACGGAGGCTCCTCCCTCTGGGCGTTCACCCTGCTGCTCTTTATCTTTCTGAGGCTGGATACCGACCGCACCCAGGTAATTGCCTGAAATTAGGACTTTAATCATAAGGGGGGTCTGGGGGATATTGTTATTTTTGGGCTTTCAATCCCGGTTTCGATCGGGACGACTCAAAAAGATGCATAAAAAGTAAATTAACGAATATGTTGTCACGAAAGAAAGTCATCATCATTGGTGCCGCAGGGCGCGATTTCCACAATTTCAACACCTATTACCGGAGCAAGCCGGACTATGAGGTGGTGGCCTTTACGGCTGCCCAGATACCGGATATTGACGGGCGCAAGTACCCGGCCGAGCTGGCCGGGGAGCTTTACCCCGATGGCATCCCCATCCTGGCGGAGGAGGAGCTGCCGGCCCTGATCCGGAAGTACCAGGCCGACACCTGCGTGTTTTCGTACAGTGACGTGCCGTACGAGCGCGTGATGCGCCTGGGGGCGCTGGTCAACGCCTGCGGGGCCGAATTTTCAATGCTCGGGCCCAATGGGACGATGATCCCGAGCAGCAAGCCGGTGATCGCTGTCGTGGCGGTCCGCACCGGATGCGGCAAGAGCCAGACATCGAGGAAGGTCATCGAGATTCTGATGAAGCGTGGCCTGAAGGTGGTGGCCGTGAGGCACCCAATGCCTTACGGTAACCTGGTGGAGCAGAAGGTTCAGCGGTTTGCCAGGATTGAAGACCTGGAAAAGCACAAATGCACGGTGGAGGAGATGGAGGAGTATGAACCTCACGTGGTCCGAGGTAACGTGATCTATGCCGGGGTGGATTACGAGGCCATCCTGAGGGCTGCCGAGCAGGATCCGGACGGATGTGACGTGGTCATCTGGGACGGGGGCAACAACGATTTCGCGTTCTATAAGCCCGACCTGACCATCACGGTGGTGGATCCCCACAGGCCGGGTCACGAAATCTCCTACTACCCGGGCGAAGTAAACCTGCGGCTGGCCGACGTGGTGGTCATCAACAAGATTGAGACAGCCCGCCCGGAAGGTATTCAGACGGTTCGCGACAATATCGCCGCCCTCAACCCCACAGCAGTGGTCATCGACGGTGCCTCCCCGATCCGGGTGGATGATCCTGCCCTGATCCGCGGCAAGCGCGTCCTGGTGGTGGAGGATGGCCCGACCCTCACCCACGGTGAGATGAAGATCGGAGCCGGCGTGGTGGCCGCCCGCAAGTATGGCGCCGCCGAGGAGGTGGACCCGCGCCCCTATACGGTTGGCCGCCTGACCGAAACCTTCAGGATCTACCCGGGGATCGGCAAACTGCTCCCGGCGATGGGCTACGGCGAGGAGCAGCTGCGCGACCTGGAAGCGACCATCAACAATACCGACTGCGATTCCGTAATCATCGCCACCCCCATCGACCTGAACCGGATCATCAAGATTAAAAAGCCGAACACGCGGGTTTACTATGACCTGCAGGAGATAGGCGATCCCAACCTGGATATGGTGATGGATGAGTTCATCGCACGGCGCCTGAACAAGTAAACCAGCAGAAAACCGGCAAAAATGGTCTTTAGCAGCAGCGTCTTCCTGATCCTCTTTTTGCCGGTTTTCTTCCTGATTTATTACCTCAGTCCGCAAAAGTACCGCAACTGGGTAGCCCTGACCGGCAGCATCCTCTTTTATAGCTGGGGCGCGCCCAAGTTCATTTTCGTGATCCTGGGCACCACCTTCGTCGATTTTCACCTCGTCAGGTGGATGGCCTCAACCAAAAAACAGTTGCACCGTAGGCTGATGCTGGCCCTGTCGGTCTCCATCAACCTCGGGCTGCTGATCTACTTCAAGTATTCGGGATTCCTGATCGACAACCTGAACGGGTTTCTCAACCTCTTCGGGCTCAATGCGGTACACTGGACCAAGCTGGTGATGCCCATCGGCATCTCCTTCTATACCTTTGAGACGATCACCTACGTGGTCGACGTGTACCGGAAGGTCCACGCCCCTTTGAAGAATTTCTGGGATTATCAGTTGTATATCATCCTGTTTCCCAAGCTGATCGCAGGCCCGATCATCCGGTATCACGAGATTGCCGACCAGATCACCGACCGCCGGGCCAATGAGACTATGGATAACCGGATCATTGGTTTTTACCGGTTCATCCTGGGTTTGTCCAAGAAAGTACTGATTGCCAATGTCTTGGGTGAGCAGGTAGATTATATCTTCTCATTGGGAGCCGACCAGCTCTCCACGTCGATGGCCTGGATTGGCATCATTGCCTATTCGTTCCAGATCTACTATGATTTTTCGGGGTACTCTGATATGGCCATCGGGTTGGGGCGGATGATGGGGTTCCGGTTTATGGAGAACTTCAATAATCCGTATATCTCGATGACTATCACGGAGTTCTGGCGCCGCTGGCACATCACGCTGGGCCGGTGGATGAAGAACTACCTGTACATCCCGCTGGGTGGCAGCCGGGTGGAGAGCCGGGCGAGGCTCTTTTTCAACCTCTGGCTGGTGTTCCTCTTCTCCGGCTTATGGCACGGAGCGGCCTGGAATTTCGTGGTCTGGGGAGGGTTTCACGGCCTGTTCCTCATTCTCGACCGCCTCTTCCTGATGCGCCTGACGGAGCGGATGGGCAAGATCCCATCCGTCTTGCTGACTTATCTGATCACGCTGGTGGGGTGGGTGCTCTTCAGGGCTGAATCCCTGCAGGACGCGTTTGATTATCTGGGCAGGATGTTCACCTGGAACCCGGGCTATGCCGGCTGGCATTTCGACACGCATTTCTGGGTGATGATGGCCGCAGGGGCCTTCTTCGCCTTTCTGGGGGTGATCAAGGGGGTGGAGCATTGGCAGATGAAGATGATCGACCAGCCTTACACGGGGCGCAAGCTCTGGATCGGCGGCGCCATTGCCGTGGTATTGCTGATCTATTCGCTCTCCTCGATCACGGCATCAGGCTTTAATCCGTTCATCTATTTCCGTTTCTGATGATGGAAAAGCGATCCCAAATAGCGATTTTCCTCCTGTTGTGGCTGATTCTCTGGCTGCCGCTCATCCAGATGAAGACCCAGCTGTTTCCCGTGAGGGATTTGCGGGGCCAGGCCAGCCCGCCCGAATTCCCGGCTTTTACCCTGAAGGGCTGGTTCAGCAATGAGTTTCAGGAGCAGTTCAATCCAGCCGCGGAGCATCACATAGGGTTTCGAAACGGACTGATTCGATTCCGCAACCAGCTGGAATACACCCTGTTTCGAAAGGCCAACGCTGCGGGGGTGGTGGTTGGGCGCGGCAACTACCTTTACGAGACCGACTACATCCGCTCCTATACCGGACGCGATTACCTGGGCGACTATTTCTGGGCGCAGAAGTTCAACCGGCTGGAGCGGGTAGCCGACACGCTTGCCGCCCTGGGGGTCAACCTGGCGGTCGTTTTGGAGCCTGGCAAGGCCACCTTTTATCCTGAGTACATCCCCCGCCGTTACCTGAGCTTCAGAAGCGACCGGACCAATTACGGGGCGATTCTGCGGGAGGCGGAGCGAAGGACCATACCGTTGCTCGACCTGAACCGGTTTTTCGCCGATATCAAGCCGCAAGCCCCCTATCCGCTCTTTCCCAAGGGCGGCATCCACTGGTCGGTCGGCGGGATGGTGACCGCGGCCGACACCCTGCTGGACTTCATCGGCCACCGCTTTGGGTTCGACCTTCCCCGGATCGTGGTGGACCGGGTTGAAATGAGCGATTCGCTGCGCGATACCGACGATGACCTGGCCCGGATAATGAACCTGATGTTTCGTCCGAACCACCCGGAGATGGGCTATCCCGAGTACCACCTGGCCGGGGGCGACACATCCCGGTTGCCGCGGGTGCTGGCCATATCGGACAGTTACTACTTCAATTTCCTGAATGCCCGGATCCCGGCACGCGCCTTTGCCAACGAGGCCTTCTGGTACTACAACCAGGAGATCTACCCCGAAACCTGGAGCACCCGCACCGATACCAGCAGCGTGGACATCCGCCGGGAGGTGGAGGGAATGGACGTGGTGCTGATAATGGTGACCGAGCGGTTTTACCACCGGTTCGACTGGGATTTTACCGATGTGCTCTACGCCCTCTACTATCCGGATGCCGAAAAGGAGTACCGCTATGATCATATGCGCGGGATCCTCCGCTTTTACAGCTGGTTTGACGAACTGGTGAAAGAGGCCGATTTTACCGGCAAGCGGGTTGAGCTGCTTTTGAAGGGCCACGCCGATTACCTTTTCTGGCAGGATGACCAGGCGGGCAAGGTACCCCACGACGTGGATTATTACAGGATGAACATCACGAAGGATTCGACCTGGATGCAGCAGATCCGTGAGAAAGCCCGGATCAATGGGATCAGCGTGGACGAGCAGGTGAGGGTTGATGCCCGATGGCTGGCCGAAAGCCAGAATCAATAGCCGGGTTTTCCCAGCAACCGGAACATGTTCTTTTTGTACAGCTCAACTCCCGGTTGGTCGAACGGATTGACTCCCAGCAGGTAACCGCTTATCGCGCACGCTTTTTCGAAGAAATAGAGCAGTTGCCCGAGACCCTCCTCATTGTAACGGTCGCTGATGATCCGGATCACCGGTACGCCCCCTTCGGCGTGGGCCAGGATGGTGCCCTGAGCGGCTGCCCGGTTGATGTCGGTCACGGTCTTGCCGGCCAGGAAGTTCAGGCCATCCAGATCTTGCTGGTCTTCAGGCACCTGCGGCCCGGCACCCTCCTCCCTTTCCTCGAGCAGTGACTCGATCAGTATTCTTGGTCCCTCCTGCATATATTGTCCCATCGAGTGCAGGTCGGTGGTGTAGCCGGCAACGGCGGGGAAGATCCCCTTGCCCTCCTTGCCTTCGCTCTCGCCATAGAGTTGTTTCCACCATTCGGCCACATACTGCAGCCTGGGCAGGAAGCTACCGAGGACCTCGATCAGAAATCCTTGATTATGAAGTGCATAGCGGATTCCGGCATACTGGAAGGCCGGGTTCTCTACCAGGTTTGCTGATTGGGTCAGCCGTGCCATCTGTTCCGCCCCGGCCAGCAAGGCCTTGACATCATACCCCGCCAGGGCGATCGGAACCAGTCCGACCGGGGTGAACACGCTGAAGCGGCCCCCCACGTCGTCGGGGATGGAAAAGGTGAGGTAGCCTGATTGGTCAGCCAGGCTCCTGAGGGCTCCCCGCTGGCCATCGGTGATGGCGATGATCCGTTTGGCGGCCAGTTCGGGCCCGACGGCCTCTTCCAGGGCGCGCCTCAGGATCCGGAAGGAGATGGCAGGCTCCGTGGTGGTGCCCGACTTGGAGATGACCACGACTCCCCAGCTTTTTCCTTTAAGCCTTGTGATCAGGCTATTAAAATAGGGGCCGTGCATATGGTGACCGGCATAGAGAACCTCCGGTCCGGGGCGGCCCAGGCCGAACGGGTCGGCCAGGCAGTCGATCACCGCCCTCGCCCCCAGATAGGACCCGCCGATGCCGATAACCACGATGGCATCCAGCCCCTTGCTGAAGCTGGCGACCTGATCGGTCAGCTTGCCGATCTCGGCCAGGGAACGGGAAGGGAGATCCAGCCAGCCGAGGAAATCATTTCCGGCGCCGGTGCGGTTCATCAGTTGGGCCTCAGCCTTCCGGAGGGCCGGCTCCAGTTTTTCGAGGGTCCCGGACGGTAGAAAAGGCAGGGCGTGGGAGAGGTCGATGGTCAGGGACATAGGTCGGAATTTATTGTTCGGGATTTTTTGGTTGGCTTTTTTCAGGTCTCATCTGCGGGAAGAAGAGCACATCCTGGATCGAGTGCGAATTGGTGAGGATCATCGTGAGCCGGTCGATCCCAATGCCCAGCCCCGAGGTGGGGGGCATCCCGTACTCGATGGCACGCAGGAAGTCCTCATCCAGGGCCATTGCCTCCTGGTCGCCCCGTTTGGCCAGGGCCAGCTGCTCCTCAAAACGCTCCCGCTGGTCGATCGGGTCGTTCAGCTCGGAATAGGCGTTGCAGATCTCTTTTCCGTTGCAGATCCCCTCGAACCGTTCCACCAGGCCGGGAACCGACCGGTGCTTTTTGGCCAGCGGGGACATTTCGATGGGGTAATCCATAATATAGGTCGGCTGGATCAGGTGAGCCTCGCAGAACTCGCCGAAAAGCTGGTCGATCAGCTTGCCCTTGCCCATCGTGGGATCCGTCTCAACGCCCAACTTCCGGCAGGTGGCCAGCAGCTCTTTCTCATCCATCTGGCTGACATCAATCCCGGTAAACTTCTCGATGGCCCCGAACATCGTGTACCGCTGCCAGGGGCGCTTGAAATCGATCACGTGCTCGCCCACCGTCACCTGTGTGGTGCCGTGGAGGGCCAGGGTCACCATTTCGATCATCTCCTCCACCAGGTCCATCATCCAGAAATAGTCCTTGTAAGGGACGTACAGCTCCACCTGGGTGAACTCCGGGTTATGGAAGCGGTCCATCCCCTCGTTGCGGAAATCCTTGGAGAATTCATAGACCCCCTCAAAGCCTCCAACGATTAATCTCTTGAGATACAGTTCATTGGCTATGCGGAGGTAGAGTGTCGTGTCGAGGGTGTTGTGGTAGGTCGTGAACGGCCGTGCGGCCGCACCGCCGTGAATGGGCTGCAGTACGGGAGTCTCCACTTCCAAGTACCCGCGGGTATCGAGAAAGTCGCGCATCGTGCTGATGATGCGGGCCCTCTTGATGAACACATCCCTCACCTTGGGGTTTACAATCAGGTCGAGGTACCGCTGGCGGTAGCGCTGTTCGGGATCCGAGAAGGCATCATACAGGACGCCGTCCTTCTCCTTGACCACCGGGAGGGGTTTCACCGATTTTGACAGGAGGGTCAGCTCCTGCA
>JAWOHI010000260.1:0-3480 GCA_046485255.1 Bacteroidales bacterium | reverse complement strand
TCGGCTGGCACCGCAGCATCCTCCTTACCGACTTCTTCCAGTTCGGCATTGCAATGACCGGCGCCATCGGGGCGGCCATCATCCTGATCAAGCGACCGGAGATCGGAGGCCTCGCCGGCCTGATCTCCCACGATGCGGTCATTCCCAAGCTCAACCTGCTGCCTGATTTCAGCAATACCCAGATGCTCATTACCCTGTTGATCCTTCCGCTGGCCATCCAGTGGTGGAGCGTCTGGTACCCCGGCGCGGAGCCCGGCGGCGGCGGCTATGTGGCCCAGCGGATGCTCAGCGCCAAGAATGAAAAGGGCGCCATGGGAGCCACCCTCCTGTTCAATACCCTCCACTACGCCCTTCGGCCCTGGCCCTGGATCCTCGTGGCCCTCGCCTCGTTGATCGTATTCCCGGATATTGCATCCCTCCAGAGCGCGTTCCCCAATATCGACCCGCACATCGTCAAACACGACTTTGCCTACCCGGCGATGCTGTCGCTGTTGCCCAACGGATTCCTCGGACTGGTGGTGGCATCGCTGATCGCGGCCTTTATGTCAACCACGGCCTCACAGCTAAACTGGGGCTCCTCCTATATCGCCAACGATTTCTACCGCCGTTTCCTGAATCCAAAAGCAACTGAAAAACAGGTGGTTGCTGCCGGACGAATCTCAACGATCGTCCTGATGATCTTCGCCGGATTCTTTGCCCTCATCCTGCAAAACGCCCTCCAGGCCTTCAATATCCTCCTGCAGATCGGCGCCGGCACTGGACTGATTTACATCCTGCGCTGGTTCTGGTGGCGCATCAATGCTTACACCGAGATCACCGGGATGGTCGTCTCTTTCGTGGTGGCCATCTACTTGCAGTTCATACACCCGATCACCGGCCTTCCTGCCATTGCCTCGCACTGGCAGCTAGTTATGGGCGTGGGCATCACCACGGCTGCCTGGCTTACCGTCACCCTCCTGACCAAACCGGTTGAAACCGAGAAGCTTCGCAGTTTCTACCGGCTGGTCCACCCCGGCGGCCCCGGCTGGAAAAAGTTGGTGGCCGAAGCTGATGCCGAAGGCGTGAGCCTGGTCTCCGACGACAAGCGCGGATGGGATGTCCCCACCGGAGTGCTTTGCATTCTCCTTGGAGCCTTCTCGATCTACTTCACCCTATTCGCCACCGGATACTATATCTACGGAAAATACGTGCCCGCCATCGCCCTGACCGTCGGTGCGGCCTGTACGATTTTCCTGCTCACCAGGACCTGGCGTAAGCTGAGGATGGATTGATGCGTTATTGCGTCCGGGAGAGCCGAAAAAAAGCGCGACGGACTGCGAACTTTAAAGGCAATTGTGTAACTTTGGTTTTGTCCCCGTCAACGAAACCAGGTTTTCGCAATGTTGAAATTCTACCCCCTCCCGAACAGGTTTTTTCTGTCCTGACCATCATCCTATTGGGGGTGATGGTCATTGGCTGTACTGAGGATGTGGATCTTTACCAGGAGGGTGAACCCACCCCCGTTGTTTACTGCCTGCTCGATCCGGTGAATTCCATCCAGTACCTCCGGCTGGGGCGAACCTTCAGGGCCGGTGAGTATGATCCGGCACAGATCCAGGTGCCCGATTCAACCGTCTGGAATCTTCCCCACGAGGTCTATGTCGAAGAGTATCAATCGGGTGCCAAGCTCAACAGGTATCCGTTCGAGCCGTTCCCCGACGGGCGGAAGGATACGGGATACTTTCCCGATACCAATCTTCGACTCTACTCGGCCGCGTTCCGGCCGGTCCCGGGGAACGATTACCGCCTTTATGTCCATTTCCCCGACCTGCTGAAGATGGTCTCGGCCCGCATCACCGTTCACGACCTCCCTAAGATTCTGGATCCGGTGCCCATCGCAACCCGGAAGATCAATTTCGAGCCCGGACAACCATTCACCATCCGGTGGTTGCCCGGCCAGCATACCGGCGTTTACCAGATGGTTTTCCGGATCCATTACCGCGACTCCATCGCCGGGGGTATTGAATTCCACCAGGCCGATTACCTCACCGGCGGATTGTTTAATCAACAGGCCAACCTGATGCAGGAGTCTCAAATGGGCGGTCCCTCCTTCTTTTCGGCAATGGCCTCCCAGATTCCCGAAGTCCCGGGAATTGTCCGTGAGGTGGCTTCCGTGGAGTTCATCCTGCTGTCAGGGGGGATCGACCTGGGGTTCCTGTTCCGTTCGGATGTGGAGCGCGGCACCCTCTTTACCAACCTGGGAAACTACACCAACCTGGTCAACGGGATCGGGGTGTTCTCGTCAAGGACCGTACAGCACATACCCAACCTGACCCTCTCGGAGGTGACGCTCGACCTCCTGGCCCGCGGGGAAACGACAAAAAACCTTGGATTCAGGGACAGTAAAGGAAAATGACATGAAACTGATCCGATTGACCCTCATCTGCCTGATGGCCCTCCTGGGTTCGTGCGACCCGGAGGAGCCGCTGCCGGATAACGGCACCGATGGCACGGACACCTGGAAAGGCGCAGTCGAATTTGATTTTGAAGTACCGCAGACGGGAGTACCGGCCAGAGGTGTCCGCAGAGTCCTGCTCCATATCGCCCAAACCGCCGACAGCCTCAACCGGAAGGATTTTTATAGTTCCGCCAACGTGTCCGACCACAAGCAGAAATACACGTTCCATTTGCCTCCCGGCCGCTATTACTACCAGGCCGGGGTCACCTGCACCTGCGGGGGCGACACCTGCCTGTACGGCGGATTTCCCGGAGGACAGCTGAGCGTATGGTACACAAGTGGGTATGTGGATGTTGAGTTGGGTAAGACCACCAACCAGAAAATCAAGTTCCAATGAACCGGATCGCCCATTATCCCCAGGCTGGATTGCTGATGGCCCTCCTCCTCCTTATCCCTGCCTGTGAGAAGGATAAAGGGAACTGGAGCCCGGATGCCCGCCTGGTCATTGAGCCCGATAGCGGACTCACCACCCAGGTCTTTGACCTTTCCGTCAATATCCTGAACCTGCCCTCCTCACACCGGAGCGTCTTCCTCCGCTGGGACCTGGATGGCGATTCGATCTGGGATGTCCCCTTCACGGCCGACCAGGCCACCAAACACCGCTTCTATCAGAAAGGAACCCACCGCATCCGGGTCGAGCTGCTTACGGAAGATGGCCAGAACAAGTTGATATACAGGAATGTAAAGGTTGAGCAGGGCTATTCGTCACCCCAGGTTCATCTGAAGATTGACCCGGCGATCGGACATTACCGGACGGAATTCACCTTTGATGCCTCACAGACGTTCGATGATGAAGATGCTTATTCCGACCTTCAGTTCAGGTGGGATTTTGAGAATGACGGGGTCTGGGATACCGAATCCGGCCACCTGCCGGTGGTGACCCATACGTACCCCTCGCCCGGGAACTACACGGTACGACTCAGCGTGACCGACCCGACGCGCCGCACGGCCACCCTGACCAGGGTGTTGGAGGTCAACCGACA
>JAWOHI010000022.1:0-3755 GCA_046485255.1 Bacteroidales bacterium | reverse complement strand
CGATGTGCTCCGGATATTGCGCACCCGCCACCGCAAATCGCATGTCCGGCGATCGCCTCGCCACGTCGATCAGCAGCCGTTCCAGCACCGGCTGCCGGTCGTCGCTGAAGGGTCCACCTCCAAACCGGTATCATCGGCAAAACAGTCCATCCCGTAAAGCGAATGAATGAAGCGGGCCTTCAGGAGCGCGTTGCCCTCCAGATCGGCAGCCGTCTCCTCAATGTCGCCCTGGAAACCGGTTTCGGCCAAACTGATGATCTCCAGGTGATTACCGGCAATCTGCCGAATTTCGGTGAGCTTGTGGGCGTTATTGGTAACGAAGAGGAGGCGCTTGATCATTTGTATCCGTGTTGATTGAGATGGTATCCAGGTGCCTTTCAATGGTGCAATTTTAGTACATTTGAAATTCTCTAAAAACTAAAGCAGCACATAAAGATGGAAAATATGGATTGGAAAACACTGCCTTTCGGATACATCAAGACCGACTATAATGTCAGGTGCTATTTCCGAAACGGACAGTGGGGAGCTATCGAGGTTTCTTCCTCGGAATACCTGAGTATTCACATCGCCGCAACGGCCCTTCATTATGGTCAGGAGGCTTTCGAAGGGATGAAGGCCTTTATGGGTGCCGACGGCCGTGTCCGGCTCTTCCGTTGGAAGGACAACGCTGCGCGTATGCGTACTTCGGCCGATGGGATCCTGATGGCACCCGTTCCTGATGAACTCTTTCACCAGGCCATCCTGACGGCCGTGCGGATGAACAAGCGTTTCGTACCTCCGTTTGGCTCAGGTGCTTCACTGTATATCAGGCCATTATTGATTGGAACCGGAGCACAGGTCGGCGTCAAGGCCGCCAACGAGTACCTCTTTATGGTTTTCGTCACGCCGGTGGGGCCCTATTTCAAGGAGGGCTTCAAGCCGGTCAGTATGGCCATCACCCGTGAGTTCGACCGCGCAGCCCCGCACGGCACCGGCCATATCAAGGTGGGAGGCAACTACGCAGCCAGTCTCAAGGCCCTCAGTGTCGCACACGAGGGCGGTTATGCCTCGGCCCTGTTCCTCGATGCCAAAGAGAAAAAGTATATCGACGAAGCCGGACCAGCCAACTTCTTCGGAATCAAGGACAATACCTATGTCACCCCCGATTCGCACTCCATCCTGCCCAGCATCACCAATAAAAGCTTGCAGGCCATCGCCGCCAGTATGGGTTTGAAGGTGGAGGTCCGCCCGGTAACCGTCGAGGAGCTGGAAACCTTCGAAGAGGTGGGCGCCTGCGGTACCGCTGCCGTCATCAGCCCGGTCAAGGCCATCATCGATGCCGATACCGGCCATACCTACCGCTATTGCCACGACGGAAACCCCGGTCCCGTCTCCGCTGAACTCTACAGGAGGCTTACCGGCATCCAGACTGGCGAACTACCCGATTCGTTCGGATGGATCGAGCTGGTTGATTAACTCCAAACCCGATATTTGGACCAAGCCGGCTCTTTGGCCGGCTTTTTTTTATCAAGGATGAAAAATTATCTTCTTGATAATCAATAAATAAGCATATTTTTGCACAATTTGATACTACTATGTGATACAAGCTACTGAAATATTATCATATCTTTGCAAAGGATATAACAATGTTTAAACTAGTACTCTCAACCAACAAACATTCAAATTATGAAAAGAACGATCCAGATCAACCTTGCCGGCACCGTCTTCACGATAGACGATGACGCGTATGAGATGCTCCGGGATTACCTTCTCCACGTAGAGCGGCAGTTTAGTGGCCGCACCGAGGGACGGGAGGTGATCAACGACCTGGAGATGAGAATGGCCGAACTGTTTACGGAAAGGCTCAAGCCCCAACGTGAAATCGTTTCCCTTGAGGACGTCAGGGAGGTGCTGCGTACCCTTGGAAATCCCGAGGATATCACAGGCCGGCGTGAGCCCGGCTACCGGAATGGGCCGCGTTACACGAGGGACCGCCGCTCACGGCGGATGTACCGCGACCCCGACGATAAGCCGATCGGGGGCGTCTGCTCGGGACTGGCCTACTACTTCAACACCGACCCGCTGCTGATCCGCATCCTGTTCATCATCGCCCTGTTTATGGGCTTTGGGTTCCTGCTTTATATCGTGCTCTGGATCGCACTGCCCCTGGCGCAGACCCCCGACCAGATCGCTGAAATGAAGAGCGGCTCGCAATATTTTTAATACTCCTAGACGATGAAAAGAGTATTGACGATAATCGGGATGGTCCTGACGATCATCCTGCTCATCATCCTGATGATGGCCTGTCAGGGAGGGGTGGTGGGCAACGGACGGGTGGAGACCCGCGAGCACCAGACTGGCCGCTTTACCCGGCTGGTGATAACGGGTAATTTCAATGTCTATCTCAATCCGACTGGGCAAACAGGCCTTAAGATGGAGATGGACGACAACCTGTTCGAGGTGGTCAGGATAACGGAGGAGGGTAAGACCCTCCGGATCGAAACGACCAGGAACATCTTGCAGGCCAGGGAGAAAAACCTGTTTATCAACATCAACGACCTGGAAAAGCTGGAATTGAACGGGGCGGTACGGATCAGTTCCGAATCGCTCATCCGGACGGGGGACCTCTCGGTCAGCGCGGCCGGTGCCGCTCGGATCGACCTGGAACTCCAGTCGGATCAATTGAAAATGAACGTTTCGGGAGCCTCCGAATGCGACCTTCGGGGGAAGGTGGATGAACTGCGGCTGCACCTGTCGGGTGCGGGCAATTTTGACCTGATGGACTTGATCGCCAATGAGGTGGAGGTCGACCTCGCCGGAGCCGGTAACGTGCGTGTATATGCCAAAGAGAAGCTCGACGTCTCCATATCCGGAGTCGGCAAGGTCAGGTACCGGGGCGATCCGGTCATACAGAAGAACATATCCGGATTGGGGTCTTTGCAACGAGATTAAAACAGTAGTAGCGATGGAAAATGAAAAATTGGAAAATGCCAAGGCTCAGATGCGTAAAGGAGTGCTGGAATATTGCATCCTGACCATCCTGGTCCAGCAGGATTGCTACGCAAGCGATATCCTGCGCAAGTTGAAGGATGCCAGGCTGATCGTGGTGGAGGGAACCCTCTACCCCCTGCTCACCCGACAGAAAAATGCCGGTTTGCTGAGCTACCGGTGGGAGGAGTCCCAGCAGGGCCCGCCCCGTAAGTATTATAAACTGACCGATGCGGGACGGGAATTCCTGCGTGAGCTCGACTCATCCTGGTATGAACTGGTCGAAGCCGTTGAACTGATTCATAAACAATCCTAAATCCGGGAAAATGAAAAAGACGATTAAAGTCAACTTGGGCGGCGTGGTTTTCCAGCTCGATGATGATGCCTACGATCTTCTCAGGAGGTATCTCGATCGACTGGAGGCCCGATTCAGCCAGCAGCCCGGAGGCAGCGAGATCCTCAATGACATTGAGGTCCGGATGGCCGAACTGTTCAGCGACCGGCTTGCCGGTGAGCGCGAGGGCGTCAACCTGGCCGATGCCCGTGAGGTAACGGCCATTATGGGAGACCCTTCCGAGATCGGCGACGGGGAGGAGGAGCCCGAACAGGCTACCCCCTACACGGGAGGGTTCAGGCGCCGCAGACGGTTCTTCCGCGACCCCGACAACCAGGTGGCCGGCGGCGTATGCTCCGGTCTGGGAGCCTATTTCAACCTCGATCCGGTGATTATCCGGATCCTGTTCGTGCTGTTCACACTGGCCTACGGAACCGGGATCCTGGTTTACCTG
>JAWOHI010000221.1:0-4549 GCA_046485255.1 Bacteroidales bacterium | reverse complement strand
CGATTCGCAGTATGAAGCTACTCTTGAACGGCTGGATGAACAGCTCAAGGAGGAATTGAACAGAATCAGGGATGATTTCAGCCCGGCGGCCTCTTATATCCAGGAATGGGGATATACCGTTCAACCGGCAGGGCATATCGCCTATTTCCCGCATAACCAGACACCCCAAAAACCGCAAAGAAAATGATTGCCATTTTGATCTGTTTGCTGCTTTTCCAGCCACCGGCCAAAGCTCAGACACCTGTCATGGGATGGGGTTTTGAATATGTAATTGACCGGTATATAATTGATAATGTTAGCAATACCAAGGACACCATTGAAGGCAATTTCAGACTGGCAGACGGGGTTTCCGGAAATGGGATGAGGTTCGATGGGTTCACGACCCGGATCGTGCGGGATGAACAAAATACCTGGAAGCCCGGAGCCGGATTGACCGTTGAGGCTTGGATTGCCTTGGGGGAATACCCGTTGAACTGGTGCCCGGTGATCACGACCGAATCGGATGAAATCAAGGGATACCGCCTCCTGGTCGGACCTTACGGCCAGGTTTCCTTTGAAACGGCCATCGGGGAACAGTGGATATCCTGCACCAGTGCCGACGGGACCCTGCCCCTGAGGAAATGGATGCATTTGGCGGGTGTCTATTCAGCCGGGAATGAAATGACCCTTTACGTTAACGGCGAGCCGGTTTCCACCGTGGCGATCAAGGGTTCGCTCACCTACCCGGCAAATGCCGGCTGCATCATCGGTATGGTGGCTGTCCCACAAAGGCCGGCCAATACGATCCGGACCTGGGGAACTGTGCCCTCCCATTTCGGATTGGACGGGATCCTGGATGAAATTATGGTTTATGACCAGGCTTTTAACGCTGATCAGGTTAAAAGTCTTTTTTTGAAGCATAATCCCGGAGACCCTGATATTCAGCCCCGCCGGCTGCCGGTTATTCAGAAAGACCCGGGTCGCTTTGGCGCTTTTTATACAAAACTTCAATACTACCCCGAATGGGATACCCTTTGGCCAGTCGACCAGGATCCCGATATCGTGGTCTGTTTTGAGAACAACCCCGTCAAGCTGATCTTCTGGAGAGGGATCCGGTATGGTCCCTGCTGGGTTTCCGAAAATGGGAACTGGATAGCTGACCAGAGTTTGGAAACCTGGGGGGTTGGTGAAAATGATGTGGAAGGGTGCTTTGAACATATGCAGGACCGGCATTGTCGTTTCTCGCACGTGAGAATCATCGAGAACCATGATGCCCGAGCGGTGGTTCACTGGCGCTATGCCCCCGTCAGTGCCCATGATCACACCTGGCTTCCGGATCCCAAGACCGGCTGGGAATGCTGGGTGGATGAGTATTATTACATCTACCCGGATGGCTCGGCCATCCGGAAAGTCTCCTGGAATAAAGGCACCACGGGCTCCGCATTGCAGTTACAGGAGACCCTGCCCCTGACCCAACCGGGTCAGAAAAAAGAGGATGTCATTGAAAACGACTATGTTTATGTAGCTGATTATGAATTCAATATTCTTCCAGTGACGGTGGATCCGCCCGTAAGGCCTGCCAACTGGACAGGGAATTACACGGTTCAGCAGTTTAATTTCAGGTCGGACAACAAGCCCTTCATCTGTTTTGAGCCGGGTAACAGCATGTGGGTGAGGTGGATCGGTGGCGGATACAATCATTTCCCCGTCAACCAGGCCCGGAGCGACGGGCGCTGGGCCCTGACTACCGACCGGCCCACGCATTTCATGAGTTCACCCTGTTCCGATCCGGTGGTTCACGAAGAAGGCAACCGTCTGTATTGGATTGGCCTGTACGGCATGAACCGTATGGGCATGAACGAACTGATCACTTTCGGCCGTTCTTGGGCTTACGCTCCTGAACTGGTCCCAATTTCCACAGGGGTCATCTCCAAAGGTTATGATAAAAGCCAAAGATGCTATCAGCTTGTAAACCAGTCATCAAAAGCATCGACTATTGAATTTGAATTACCGGGAGGCAAGGATTCACCGGTTTTCAATCCGGCCATCCTGGTGAAAAACTGGAATGCCGACCAAGCAAAAGTTTCGGTGAACGGGAAGCCGGTTAAGGGAGCCAAAATCGGGATCAATCATCATTTGAACGGAAGCGATCTGGTCATTTATCTTCCAATGAAAGAAACAGTTCCTACAAGAATCAAAATTACACCCTAATATTTTCGGATGAAATCAATTACCCTTATTCTCACAAGTTTAGTCATAGCGATACCTCTATCGGCGCAGGAAACGGCCGACCGGGGAAATATCCGCAAGGGAAATGTCGGCGGCTATATGATCACGCAGATTGAGAAAACCGATGAATCGTTCGATGCCGGCTATTCGATGTACGCAGCGGCCTGGCCGTTGCTGAGGGAGTATCCGGGGAGGGAATTTCAGTCGGGGCTTTTTGGCACCTGGATGTTCCCAAAGCACGACAGCCCTTTACCGGTTGAAAAACTGTATACGGATATTGAGGGGGGGCTTGGATGGTGGCGGGATACCGAATATGCGACCGCGACGCCCAAATTCATCATGGGCGGCGTACAGCGCGACTTCTCCGGGTGGGCCAACGGGCCCGGAGCCGGGAGGGGCAGGGATTGGAGCAAGCCACAGGGCAAATATGGAGTAGCCCAGTTAAGTCCCTGGATATTATGGCCGCCGGACGGACTCAACCTGAAGCAGGGCACCTGTGGTGAATTGTTGGGCAGCGGTTATCTGCCCCTGCCGCTCACCGAGCCGAAACCGACCACGGCGGGGGTCAATGTATCCACCGGCAACCAGTGCTGGACCCTCTTCCTCAACGCCGGAAATTTCAAGGGGCCTGTCACGTTCTTCACCCCCTATTTCTGGACCCAGGCATCGGCCGAAGATCCGAGGCTGGACGGATTGTTCCTGGATCAGCGCCCCTCACAGGCCAACAAGGCCTTCCAGATGGAGACCCAGCATATCTATTCATTTGAAGCCACTGATTCAAAAGGCCAGGTCTATGCCCGGATGGCCCCGACACAGTATCCTTGCGGACCTGACGGCAATTCCGTACTGCTGCACCGGTTGATGGTGTACAACAAACAAGCGCTCTGGGATAAAGTCGAGGCCTGGTTCAGGGGAGGCGAACCGGCTGATGGGAAAATAGTCCTGGAAGGTGCGGCCATGCAGAAATTCAAGAAAGGGGTGAGATCAAACTGGAGATTTTATGGCGACCATATTCCCAAGGATCAACGTGCCCTTTTGAATATCACCTCCTTTATGGATGCGAATGTCACCGATACGGCCACCCTGAGGGTTCGCTGGGAGGGCGGACTGATCGGCAAACCCGAACCCGGAGGCTGTTCTGTCGTGACGCTTCCTGAATACTACAAATTGGTAAAAAGCGGCAATGACACCATCGGCACCTGGATTGCCGTTGCGCCCGAAGAGGTGCCTGCGGAGACCGGCCTTCATGATGCAGACTTCAGCAGCAAGGACCCAAGGAACACCCTCCCCTACGTCACTCCCGAAGAGGAGGAGAGCTGCTGGAAAACACCCGGTCCGGTGGCAGGCCCTTTCAAGGCGAAGCTGGGTGATGGCAGCACGGTCACCTATTACTGGTACCGGTTTGCCGACCAGCCCGCATTGCTCAATGCGGACCTGACTCGGGAGGAACGGGAAGAGATGCAGCGGCGGGTGGAGCTGCTTCACCGTCACTGGACAAAAGACCGGGAGTACCTCCCTCCGCCAATGGTTGGCAAACTTGCGAATATTGATCCGGCCCTGATTGTCACCCCGCCAAAAGGGCTGGAAGCGGGGTATGTGCCGATCGTGACCAAACAGGGACTGGAGTAGGATTCGATGGCAAATCAATAGACCGATGATCTGGCCTTACAGAGATTAAGATAATTATGAATACAGAAGCGATCTTAAAGTACCTGGCATTCCTGCCCGGTTTGGGCATGATGGCCGGGTCCTGCGCAAAGCCGGAAAGCGAAAAGCCCAATTTCCTGATCCTCATTTCCGATGATCAGCGGTGGGACCAGCTCAGTTGCGCGGATCATCCGATCATCCCCGAGCTGAGAACCCCCAATCTGGACCGTTTGGCAAAACAGGGAAGTTATTTCACAAATGCCTTCGTGACCTCACCGATTTGCACCGTTTCGCGGGCTTCCATCCTGACCGGACGATATGCAGCCTCGCACGGGATGAATCATTTCAATACACCCCTTGATCAGGAGGTGCTGGCAAAATCCTATCCCGCACTTTTGCGCGGGAACGGCTACCTGACGGGCATCCTGGGGAAATGGGGCATCGGCGTTGAGGGTACGGAGCAGGCTTTTGACGTATTCAACGCCTGGGCCGATCAGGGCAGGTATTTTCACGACACGGACACCGGGCGGATCCACAACAGTGAGTGGCTGGCTGCGAAAGCCCGGAACTTCCTGGAATCAGTCGATCCGGCGGTGCCTTTTTGCCTGACCGTCTGTTTCAAATCGCCGCATCATCCCTATCAGCCGGATGAGCGGGATAAAAATCTTTTCGAGGATGTCGTCATTCCGATGAG
>JAWOHI010000200.1:0-4895 GCA_046485255.1 Bacteroidales bacterium | reverse complement strand
GCAACGTCGTCTGGCGCGTAGTCAGTTCAGCCGAGCGACCGGAGTGACGAATGTTCGATAGCGCACAGACCGTCGTTGACGCTTCAGGGAAGCTGTCACCGCATACTTGATGCTCCCCCCGTCAGGTAGCGCATCCTTGGCCCGGCGACGTAACCGTCCCGGGCCTTTTTTTTGATCGCGCCGCGACGAGGAGAAGGAGCACGTGTCCAGGGTGATCATGTGGATCGGTCAGGCGATCGCAGGCAGGAGCGCGGCCTGGGAAATCGGCATGAGCCTCCAGCCGCAGGTGCCGGTTGTGCTTCCAAGCCTCAACCATCAGGTAAGCAGTCATTCCCAGGAGGAGAAGAGCCAGCATCAGCAGCGTAATCAGCATAGAAACAATTATTTGCAAATGGTTGTCCGGCTACCACATTCTTGCCCCGCGAATGAAGGCCTCGATCTGGGAGGTGGTGACGCCTGGAGGCATCCCTCCGCCGCAGGAGGGGAGGATCCGGTGCAGCGCGGAAAGGCCGCTGAAGAGCTCACGGGTGGCCCGTTCGACCTCATCGGGGGTCCCGGCCGCCAGGACATCCCGCGGGGGCAGGTTGCCCATCAGCGTCACCCCATCGCCGGCCAGCTTCCTCAGCTCGTCGAGCGTGACATCGACGCCCATATTGAACAGGTTGACCCCCAGAAGGGGCAGTAGCGGGGCCGACTCCCTGCAGGGCGCGTCGTTGTGAAGGAACTTGACGGACACAGGTCGATCATACAAGGCCTTAAAGTAAGGCAGGCCAAACTCTTCAAACTGCTCCCGGCTCATAAACCCGATCAGGTCGTCGAGCAGGAAGATCCCGTCGATCGAATCGATGGACTTCTGTTGCAGATCGTGCCACTGGATCAGGAAATCGGTGATCAGGCGGATCAGCCGGTGCGCCCTTTCCGGCTCCATCAGGATCAGCATCAGAAATTCGGTGGTGCCCATCAGGTATGAGGCGATGTTCAGGGGTCCGCGAGAGACCGAGAAGCGGACCTGATGACCGGCCTTCTCGATCGCGGAGCGGTAGCGGACCAGCCTCCTCAGCATAAATGGCAGCAGTCCGTCGTTGGCTGGGTTGGGCACAGGAAGGCGGTCGATCTCCTCCGCCGAATGGATCACGCGGTGGGCGTGCGGGAACTCATTATCTGGAAAGGTGCACCGGGCGCCAAAGGCGGAAGGTTCGGTGCACATACCGAACTCCGACCAGAAGCCGGGCAGCAGCATCACATCCGGAAAGGTCTCTGCTGCCTTCAGATGGCATTGGTACCAGGTCTCCTCACTAGTGAAAAAATCGATCATCCGAACACCGGCCCAATTGGGGAGCCAGGGGGAGTCAATGATGAACCCCACCGGCCGGGTTTCCGGCAGGTCGCCGTCGAGCAGACGTAGCAGAATGGAGAAGTGGGCGTCTTTCATAAACGAAAAAATCACAAACTGGTGTCGTTTGAAATCTCTTGATTTGAGTTTTGACCTTATCTGGTATTTGGGATTTGAAGCCTGGAAGTTGCCGACAGGCTGTAGGGTAGTCCTTCCGTTTTCATCTCGATCTTCACGCCTTTTTCCGCTCCGGTATTATTAACCGTGGCCTCAAATCCCACCTGGTGTTTTCCCTGGGTGAGGGTCACTTCGTACTGGATCAGCCGGGTGGTATCCCTCAGGTTCCAGTTCCGGTCGTAAAGGTGGACATAACTGCCCCCGTCATACCTCAGGTGATGGTTGGCCGGCAAGTCCAGGGGTACCGGTATCTTCCGGTCGTCGATAATGAGAGCGATCCCGGACACGGCGTTATCGGGTCCCGAAGAGAGGACAAACCGGATGGGCTGGTCGGGGTTGGGGTTTTCGATCTCCAGGCTGGCCGCCTCCCGTGCCCCTTTCTGGGAGGATTGAGTTTTGAGTTCGGCTCTCCAGATGGTGTAAGGATAAAGGTTCCAATTGGTTGGTCCGTCGGTTTCCAGCCGGAACTCATTCCGGATATCCTGCAACTGCTCCCTGGCCTCTTCCGGAAAGGCACCTGCCATCCGGGCCTGTTCCCACAGTTTGATCGCCTGAAGGATCGGGTTGGAGAATCCGTTCCTGCTGACAGCCTCCAGCGAGGTGACCAGGGCGTATCCTGCATCGAACCCGGCCGACCGGGCCAGGAGCCACTCCACGTCCTCGAGGCTGGTTTCTGGAGTCATCTTGAACCATCCCAGCATGGCCGGGATCAGGTTGCGATTGAAATAGAGCTGGTTAAGCAGCCTGTACTGGGTTTGGCTCTCGCGGAACCCGGCATACCAGGGCTCGCCCCAGTTCATCCGTGTGAACATGTGCCAGAAATAGTGGCCGGGATTGCTGGCGTCGGTGATCACCCGCCCCTGCAGTTCGGGCTGGAGGTGATCGTACCAGATCTGGGTGAACCGCTGCCGCCCGTATTGGCCCATACCGGTCGACCAGTTCCCTTCAAGCCCGTCGAAGGAGATCTGCCTGCATCCGGTTTGGTTGAAGAAGTCGGCGATCCGGAGGGCTATCTCTTCGGATAACTCATTGTCGGACAGGAAGGTTTGGTAGGGGTGGTCCATCAGCTTGGCGATCACGGAGCCCACTGCGTGCACGGATGCCTTGGTTCCGAAAGCACCCCGTTCGCATCCCAGCAGTCTCCAAGGAGCCTCTTCGGAGACCTCCCGGTAGCGTATGATCTCATTTCCGATGACAGCCGCTCTCAACGTGTTGTTTATCATCTGGTTAAAGAAACCTGGATCGGCTATCCCGATGGTTTTTTCTGTCGCTGACAGCGGCTGGGCCAGGGTGGTGGCCCCGACTTTTGCCAGTCGCGGGTCGGGCACCGGGGTGACGTATGGATCGTTGGTGGTGATGAAATTGGACAGGGTGTGTATCCCGAGAAGGATGCCCTCCTCCTCCGCCCGTTCCACCATCAAACGCATAGTCTCCCAGTTTTCCGGAAACTGCCTGGCGTTCAGCTTAAAGTGGCCCCAGGTTTCGAAAGGCCCCTCCTGGTAGAGATATTTCAGGCCGGCCTTTTTGGTGAGGGCCAGGGCATCCTCGAACTCCCGTATTCCGAAGTTCATTATCAGGTAGGCGGCTGTGGCCTCCCGGGCTGTCTTGGCCCACTCATCCCCGATCATCGGGTGGGGCAGCCCTTCAGCCAGTTCGATCTCGCCGATGGTGGCCAGTGCCTGGTCCGCCCTGCTGCCGAAGAGGGCGATGGAGCTGCCTGTGACCCCGCCATCTTCAAAAGGCGGGGCTACGTACCGTTCGTGCCCCCAGTTCGGGATCACCCGCTCGCGGTCCCGGTTGCGGCAGTAGGCCTGCAGGACGCTCCCAAAAGGCTCTTTTCGGGCCGTCTGGCCCCGGTAGAAGACCTTGATGGAGTCGGCCACATCGATCAGACTACCGGTTTCGAAGATGTCATACGAAGGCTCAATGTCGCTCTCCTCGGTCGGAAATCCGCCGAGGGTCTTTAAGTTAAGAGCCTGGATTCCAATGGCAAAAACGGAATCCCTCACCACGCCCACCGTCTCCCCGACAGTCTCGGAGATGGTGGTCGGGTAGGGACCCCACACCACCAGGTCGATGGAGTCGGCACCGGTGATCTCCTGGAGGGTGAAGGTCAGGTGGGTTGGTTGCTGCCCGACAGCTATCCTGGCGGTTGTGGCATTGGGGAACTCCAGGAGCAGGATCCCAGTGCCGGGTTCAAGACTGGCGCCGACCGGCTGGATGAATGCCGATTCTCTCCGGATCTGCATCAGGGGCGCCGGGTGGCCCTCATAGAGGTAGTTTTTGCCCGATCCGGCCTGGTAGATGCCAGTTACGGTCCCGGTGGCCGAGATCTTCATCCGGAACTGCTCTGTTTCCCACTGGAATCCCTTACGGGTGCACCCCGCAGCAACTGATAGCAGGATTATGAACAGGCTCAGCCCTATCGTAACGGCTTTTGATGATCTGAAAGGCTTTTTCATTCAGGTCGGGTTTGGGTTGGTGTCGATTATTTTTTAATTACGGGGATCTCGCTAACCCTCAATCGTGCTGAGCCATAGGGGATCAGTTCGATCCCGACGGCTTCCTGGAGCGCTTCGGAGGTCAGTGCTACCGGGGAGTAGGGGGGTGCGGCGGCGCTGTTTTCCGAAAGTTCCCAACCCGGAATAAGTATTCCTTTGGTTTTCAGGATGATCGGTGGGTTGTCCACGAGGGTGTCAAAGGTTTGCGTACCGGCATTGTAAACCGGATCTCCGGCATCACCGAAGGGGTAGGGTCCAACCGGGTTGGTCACCACCTCGAAATGGGCGGCCGGATTATCAGGATCGATCAGCAGTCCGTAGTTCCAGTAACCGGCCGGCTCGATCTGCCAGTCGGTGGAGCCCATATACTCGTAACTTCTCTTGAGGATGACCGGGGTGTAGGTTTTCGGGATCCTCAGGCTGAAATAGAGGGGTCCTTTGGCGATGGCGACCGAATTATTATAGCGGGTTTCGGTCCGGATCGGACTGGTGAGGTTAAGTTCTATGCGGTCGCCGGCCGACCATTTCCGGTTGATCACCAGGAATTCCCCGGCGGTGGCGGCAATGGTTTCACCGTTCACGGTGACGGCGGGACTGACGGTCCAGGCCGGAATGCGGAGGTGGATTGGGAAAGCCGATTTTTTCTCCGGGTTGACGAGGATCTGCACGGACTCCTCGAAGGGATAGTTTGATTTCACCTCAATCTTGACCGGCACCTGGTTTCCTGCGAGGGCGTTCACGATGCAGGGGGCGTAGCTGATGGCTGCGAGGCCGCCATCCGGGGAGGCCATCCAGAGGGACTGGGCGAACTTGGGCCACCCCTGGTGGCCGTTGGCGGTGCAGCATCCGAAGTAGGGTTCGGTGCCGTAGATGTTGGATTCGGG
>JAWOHI010000287.1:0-6128 GCA_046485255.1 Bacteroidales bacterium | reverse complement strand
GTACGCACGGTGTTCTCCCCAATATCCTGCTGGCACTCCAGAACGAGAACAGACCCATCCTCCCGGATAACTTCAAGTGATTCATAAATATCGGGAAGCGCCGCCACGCCCATCGGGAACTCAACATCCACAACCGGCCCGATGACCTGTACAATTTTTCCGATTTGCTCACCCATCATTGAGAATTATTTGATTTTGAAATTATTGGCATTAACGCACCCGGTCCATCAGGCCCCCGGTAAAACGCTCCAGCTCGACTTTGCGCTCCTTGCCAACCGGAATCTCCTCAAGGATGGCGAGCGCCTTATGCAGATAGTCCCGTACCTTGACCCTGATCATCTGATCGACACCAAGGTCGGTGAAGATCTTCCTGACCTCCCTGATCTTGACCTCCGGATCGGGGAAATTTCCCGAAAAGTACGTATCCAGGGCCTTTGCCTGTTCCGGGCTGGCCAGCTCATAAGCCTTGATGAGCAGATAGGTCTTTTTATCTGAGAGGATGTCCCCGCCGATATTCTTGCCGAACGCATCCCTGTCGCCGAACGTGTCGAGCAGGTCATCCTGCAATTGGAATGCCATCCCCAGTTCGCAACCCATATCGTAAACCCTTTGCGACCAATCCTTTCCGGCTCCTCCGATGATTGCGCCGATTTGCAGGCTGCCGGCCAGGAGCACCGCGGTTTTCAGCCTGATCATATTCAGGTACTCATCGACCGTGACCATCCTTTTCAATTCAAAATTGAGGTCGTACTGCTGGCCTTCGCACACCTGGAGCGCGGTGGTGAGGAATACGCCCAGTACTTCAGGAAGGATCTCCCTGGAGCAGGAGGCGATGAAGATGTTGGATTGAATGGCCAGTGCATCACCTGAAAGGATCGCCCGGTTCACGTCCCACTTGATGTGGACCGTTGGCCGGTTGCGCCGCAGGAAGGCCTTGTCCATTATGTCGTCGTGAAGCAGGGTGAAATTATGGAACATCTCGATCCCGATGGCAGGCAGGACGGCCTCCTCAAGCCTGTCGGAATAGAGCTGGCAGCCCATCAGCACCAGCACGGGCCGGAGCCGTTTGCCGCCACTCGACATCGTGTACCAGATCGGCTCATACAACTCCTTGGGCTCAAGACTTTTGTGCTGCCGCCGGATTTCCTCATCGACCATCAACTGCAAATCATTGATATTCTTCATTTTGTTTCTTTTTTATTTAGTGCTTCCCTTTTCAGCAGCTTCTCCACCCGTCCGATCAGGAGCGAGGGGACCAGGAGCAGGTTGGAGATCACGGCAATCAGCAGGGTGATGCTGACGAGGAATCCCATCGCTTTGGTGCCGCCAAAGTCGGAAACCACGAAAATGCCGAAGCCAAGGAAAAGGACGCAAACGGTGTAGATGACACTGACCCCCACCTCCCGAAGGGCGTGAATGATGGCCTCGCGGTAGCCGGTTTTCGGGCACGACAGGTGCTGCCGGAATTTGGCCAGGAAGTGGATGGCCGTGTCGACGGCAATCCCATAGGCCACGCTGAATACCAGCACGGTGGACGGCTTGATCGAGATTTTGGCAAACCCCATCAGCCCGGCTGTGAAGAGCAAGGGGAGCAGGTTGCCGAAAACGGATATCAGGACCATCCGGAACGACTTGTACATCCAGGCCATAAAGATCGAAATGAACAGTATGGCCAGGGCCAGGCTCTGGAACAGGTTGCGGATAAGGTACTCAGTACCAAGAGTATATTTAAGGCTCGATCCGGTCAGGATCGTTTTGTAAGGTCCGGGCGGAAAAAGATGGTCGAGCCTCGACTGGAGGCTGTCGGTCAGGTCGAGGAGCCGCTGTGTCCCCACGTCGGCCACCCGGCAATTCACCCTTATGATTTGCCGTGAGGAGTCCATAAATGTGTTAATCAGGGTGTTGCCCTCCATCTCGCCCGACAGGTAGCCGAGCAGGAAAGCCCGTTCCTGTGCTCCGGGCAGCCGGTAATACTCCTCGCTGTCATTATAGTAGGCCTGCCGCGCCATCTTCAGCCCGTCAACCAGGCTCAGGGGCTGCCCCATATCGGGGAATTGCGCTACGTACTCCTGGAACTCCTCCACGCGGCTGAGGAACGCCTGCTGCATCACCCCGTTGGGCCGGCGGGCATCAATGGCCACTTCCAGGGGCATAACCCCCCGGATGCTCCTTTCAAAAAACTTCATGTCCTTGTACAGGGGGTTCTCTTTTGGGATGTCATCCAGGATGTAGCCGGTGGATTTCATCTGGATGATCCCCAGAAAAGCGGTTACCAGGATCAGGAACACCCCGCCGTAAATCGCCTTCCGTCGGAACTGCACCAGGTAGATCAGTTTCTCCACTATCCGGCCGATAGTCTTGTTTTCGAGATGCTTGACCTGCTTTTCGGATGGCGGGGGAGCATAAGAGAACAGGATGGGGAGCAGGGTCAGGCACAGAAGGTAGAGGAGCATAATGTTGACCGACGCCACCTGCCCGAACTGGGAGAGGGTTTCGTTCTTGATGATCATAAATGTTGCAAAGCCGGAGGCGGTGGTCAGATTGGTCAGGAAAATCTCTGAACCGACCTTTCTGATCATCTGCTCCAGCGCTGCGTTCTTGTCCTTTCGCTTCCGGTACTCCGCGTGATACTTGTTGAGCAGGAAGATGCAGTTGGGTATTCCGATCACGATCAGTAGCGCCGGGATCATCGCATTCAGCACCGTGATGTTGTAACCCATCAGGATCATCGTCCCGATGGCCCATACCACCCCCAATGCTACCACCAGCGCGGATAGCAGGACGACCCTGAGCGACCGGAAGAACAGGAACAAGATGAGGAGCGTCACGGCAGCGGCCAGGAAGATGAAGGTCACAAACTCGCGCTGGACGATGTTGGCCATCTCCGTTCGAACATAAGGAAGCCCCGAATAGTGCATCTTGATGGAGAACCGCTGTTCATACTCGCTGACGAGGGCTTTCATTTTGCGGATGATCTCCGGTCGCTTGCTGGTATTGAGCGCCTGATGATCCATTGTCATCATCACAAAAAAGGACTGATCTTCCTGCGAATAGACCAGGTTGCGGTAGATGGGCAGTGAGTGGAAAAATGCTACCAGGCTGTCAAGCTCCACCTGATCCGAAACGTGGTCGGGGAAAATGCGGCAAAGCTCAAAACTACGCTCCTCCTCATTCTTGAGAAGGTGAACGGCATCATAGACGGAAAGGACGTTGTTGACGCCATCAATCTCCAGGATGGATTGCTTCAATTTGCCGAAAGCCCCGAACTTTTCGACCGTATAAAAGGCGGGGTCCTGAAATCCAAAAAAGAACAGGTTGCCATCCTCCCCAAATAGTTTACGAAACTCTTCCAGCTTGATGCTGACACTGTCGGAATCCGGCAGCATTCCACTATACCCGTAATCGATATGCAGTTTCCTGATTTGAAGCGACATCACAACGCTAACCAGGACCACTACCACGGTGATGGCAATCCGTTGCTTTAATATGATCCTCGCTATCGCTGCCCAGAACATCGTATCAGGATTATCTTAATGGCTTAATGCCCAGTTCGTTCAGTTTCATTTCCAGGACGGTCACGTTTCGCGGCCTGGCCACGACGGTCCGGTTGCGGTCGACCAAAAGGAAGGTTGGCGTGGCCCGGATTCCATAATCGTAAGCAATGGAGCAGTCCCACCCCTTCAGCTCCGAGTGGTTGATCCAGTTATAACCTCCCGCCTTGAGGGCTGCCTCCCACTCCGACCGTTTTTGGTCGAGCGAGATGGCCAACACTTCGAAGTCTTTTCGGTTGTATCGTTCATACAATGCTTTAAGTTCGGGCAACATTTGGTTGCAGTGAGAGCACCAACTGGCCCAGAAAACCACCAGGGTATAGGCTGACGGCATTTCGGAGAGCAGCAGGGCTCCGGTTTTCTCGTTGGGTATGACGATCTCCGCCACCCGGTTGCCAATGGCTGTCTTTTGATACGCCTCCACCCGTTCGCCGAACTCCCCTGCCCGCTTCTCATCCTGGCAGGCCGCTTCGGCCAGGTAGAACTCGGTGAGGTAGCCAAAGAAATCATCGAATTCGGTTCGCTCAACCCAGCCGACCACTTCCTCCAGGATAAACTCAAACAGGATCCCGTTGGCGGCACTGAGCGACATCAGGCGGTCGAGCCCCCTCTTCATAGCCTCTTCAGCCTCAGCCGGGGGGTAAGCCCGCGGATACAGGGTGAAGAAAGTCCGGATCTTGTTGGCCAGGGCCGGACTGTACATCAAGGCCGTGTCGGTGAAATTAATCCCATCCCAGAAATGCTCGATCACATAAACGATCTCTTCCCGCTGCGACAATCCTTTCGGAACGGCCGGAGCAAGCTCCAGCCTCAGGAAATTGGCCACATAGGTGTCCGGGTTGTTGGTGATGATCTCCCTGGCAAGCTGGTCGGGATCCGCAGCCTGTAAATTCCGCATCTCCTGAATGACCTGCTGGTAAAACGGTTCACCGGGGCGGTACAGGGATGCCAGCCGCTGGAGCAGTTCAGCCTTGCGGTTGAGGCCAACATAGAACTGCATATATCTGGCTAACAGCTGGTTCTCTTTTGACTCCAGCACCTTCAGGCTGTCGATGACAGCCCCGTAATGGGTGTGGACCCGTATCTTTTCACGATTGAAGATGACATCCCAGAAAGTGTTCGGTCCGACCACGATCCGGTAAAGCCCCGGGTGCGCGGTCTTTGGGAGTGTAAAGGAGAAGGTGCCGTCCGGGGCGATGGCGGCCGAATCCACCAAATTATTCTTAAGGCCCACGAAATCAAGTAAAAAAGCTTTCCTGTGCGGCACGGAATCCACCTTGACCTGAATCGGGTACTGGGCCTGGCCCTCCATCAGGAAGGCTGCTAGCAAGAACAATAGGATCAATCTCTTTTTCATCCGCTTACTGTTTCAGGATTTAAGTGCTTCCGCCCCGGAAACGATTTCAATCAGCTCACCGGTAATGGCAGCCTGGCGTGCCTTGTTGTATTCGAGGGTCAGTCCCCTGATCATCTCAGTGGCATTATCGGTTGCCTGGTGCATCGCGGTCATCCTGGCGCCGTGCTCGGCGGCCTGGGAGTCGAGGATGGCCTTGTGGAACCTGATCTTCAGTGCTTTTGGCAGTAAAGCGGTTGCCAGGTGGTTGAGATCGGGTTCGAAAATATAAAAAGGGGCATTTCCCCGGGTGTTCGCCGGCGGCTCGACCGGCTCAACCGGGAGGAACTGTTCCCGGATCAGGATCTGGGTGGCGGCATTTTTGAACTGGTTATAAATCAATTCTATCCTGTCGTACTGCCCTGCCAGGAACTGGTTGATCAGCCCTGCGGCCAACTCTTCACTGGCAAGGTAGGACGGCTTTTCGACCAGATGGCTCTCCACTGGCCATTGCCCATACCCTTTGCTTCGGATGATCTCGGCCCCCTTCTTTCCGATCACGAGCAGGTCGAGCTGGCCCGACTTGATCTTCCCGGGGTAGTCACTATTGATGATATCGATGGCCTCGCGGGCCACGTTCAGGTTAAAGCCACCGCAAAGGCCGCGGTTGGCGGTGATGACCACGAGCAAGACGCGATCGGGAGTGCGTTGAACGGTCAGTGGGCTTGATTCGGCTTCGGCGGAGGAGAGGGTGATGACGTCCAGGATATGGTGCAGGGCGGCCTCGTAAGGCCTGATCCGGATGATGGCATCCTGGGCTTTCTTCAGCTTGGCGGCCGACACCATTTTCATGGCGCTGGTGATCTGCCTGGTCGATCTGACCGTTGAGACCCGCTGTCTGATTTCCTTCAGGTTGGCCATTGCTGGATAGGGTTAATTCTTGTATCTCGGGGTCAGTTCCTGCACCACGCGGGTCATAGTTTCCTCGGCCTTGTCCGTCAGGTTGCCGTTCTTCATCTCCAGCAGGATCTCCGGGTGCCTCATCTTGAGGTACTCCAGGTATTCCATTTCGAACTCACGGATCCGTTTGACCGGGACCTCCGACAGCAGGTTCCTGGTTCCGCAGAAGAGGATGGCGATCTGTAGTTCGACCGGGTAGGGCTGGTGCAGGTTCTGCTTGAGGATCTCCACGTTGCGAGCGCCCTTGCCCAGGACGCTGAGGGTTGACGCATCCAGGTCGGATC
>JAWOHI010000054.1:0-10523 GCA_046485255.1 Bacteroidales bacterium | reverse complement strand
TGAAATTGAGGATGTGATCACTGCAACAGCTAATGGCGCACCGGGGCTTCATATTGCTCTTGACCCGGCGGTGACCGACCCCGCTGCGGTGATTGGGGAGCTGCGGGGTCGGTCACCGCCGGGTGGCCGGTTTATCCGACCTGCCGGCGGACTTCCTCCGCATCGATCTACTCCAGGTTCGCCGCAACGGGCTGACACTCAACGACACGTTCGCCGGGCCCGGATGGACAGAGGTCGGGATCAATCCGGTCCTGCTGGCGATTCAAGATATTGAAGTCGCGCTCAACGTAAACGTCAACGTATCAACGGCGCCAAACGTCACGGGAACCGTGACGGTCGGCGCGGCTAGAGGGATCTTCTTCCCCAACGGTGAATCCACCATCGTCGCCGAGGTGACCGGCCTGAACGGGTCGCTGGACCTTGCTGCGCCGACTGATTCGCTGGAGCTGAGAGCAGCAGGTCTGGATGTGACTCTGGGCGAATTGCTCTCGATCGACGCAGACGACGTTCTCCTGGATTTGGACGGCGATCCGGTTGTCACGGTTGCCGCAGCGAATCTCCTTCCGTCCGTACCTGGTCTGGAAGCCCTCGGGGTAGTAAGCCTCACCGGCACAGGGATCACGATCGGCCGGTCGAATCTTGTCATCGAGAGCCTTACCGCTCATGTGGACGGGCCGGTTGCGGCACCGGGTCTTTTCTCAGCGTCCGGCATCGATGTGACGGTTTCAAATCTATCTGTGGAGTATGCTGCGGGCGCACAAGTTGGATCCGTGGAGGTGACTTTTGATTCCGTCGATCTGTTTGACGGCCTTGCGACGCTCGCTCCAAAGGAAACCAGCGGCCATGCGGTGACAGGCACTTTCGACACTCAGGGCAACACGATCTGGACCTTCGGCAAACTCACTGCGCAAGTGGACGGCCTGGTGGAGGTGGAGGCTGCCGATGGGTCCTTTGCCTTCGGCCCCGCTTCTACCGCACCCCTTCTCACCGTCCCGACAGCCTATGTCAAACTCCCCCTCATGGGGGGCACCATAGGACTTGAAGCTGTTAGCCTTGAACTTACCCGGGGAGGAGACTTCCTTCTCGATTCCGCTGCTCTTCGTTCAGACGGCCTCCTGAAAACGCTCGGATGGAGCGGCATCCTGCCTTTTGATGTTACGACCGTGACCATGAGCGGGTTGGACGGCGAGCCGATTCGCCTTGGCCGGTTTGCCCTCCAAATGGAAGGGGTCTTCGACCTGTCAGTGTTCGATTTCGCGGGCGTCGAGCCGGCCCTCACGATCGGCGCTATTAACGTGGCCGACGGCGCAGTCTTCTCGCTGGGATTTAGAGTGCAAGAGGGCAGCATGACAGTCCTGATCGACGACGGGCCTTTGGTCGTGGGTCTTGAAAACCTTGCCTTCGGACCGGTGGAGATCGATGCGTTTATCACCTTGGGCGAATTTGTGGATCATGCCTATCGCTTTCAAAACCTTGGAGCCGAGCTCTCCGTGACCGTGGCCGGCGAAACCATTGAAGCCTCCATGCACAATGTAACCCTTGTGCAGGAAAACGGCATCACCACCCTGGACCTCGCGGCCGCTCTGGGCTTTAGCGTAGCTCGCGCGGTAGGGGCGGCGTCCGTGCTGATTGAGAATTTCAGCGGTCAATTCCACGTGACGCTGGCTGTGGACGAAAACCTCAATCCTGTCGCTCCACCTACCGGCCTGTCGCTCCAGGGCGCTTCGGCCCAAAGGGTCGAGATAGCCTTCGGCGATCTGCTCCTGTTCAGTGCGGATGGACCCACCCTGGATCTGTCAGGCGAGTATTTTCTCCAATTCGATGGCCTCACCGCCTCATTCCCCTTAATTCCTTTTCTGGGTGAGACGACTGGAACAGTGAGCAATTTCGCTGTCAAGCAGGATTTTTCCTTTGTTGCGCTTCCCGGTTTCGGCGTCTTGTTCGAAAACCTTCCGGATGCAGAAGCGCTCGGGCTTCCGGACTGGCTGCCTGTGACGGTGACCGGTTTGGGAATCGAACTCGGCCGGGGCGCACTCGACGGCACCGACCTCAGCGACATCAGGCTCATTGTCTCCGGAGGACTGATTCCGGTTGACCCGTGGCCCTTTGAAGGGACGGTTCAAAACCTCCCGGTCAATCTCAAGAAGCTTGCTGAGGGTGAAGGCATAGGCGCCCTTGAACCGCCGGAGGGGTTTTTCATTGGAGTGGAGCCGATCGAGCTTTCCGATGCGCTGAGAATCGGCGGAGGCATCGGGTTGGGCGTGGTGGAACACAACGGTACAAAGAAACTCTACGGCAGGCTCAAAGGATATTTTGAGCTGGAAGGGATCGGCGCCGGGATCGAGCTGATCATCACAGAACTCGGTCCCCTTGTTGCGGCGGTGCAGGCGCCCCTGGCCGTGCCTCTGGGGCCGAGCGGCATTCTGCTGAGCGGGGTGGGCGGCGGCTTTGCCTTCGGCGTCGAGCCCGTCGATGTGCCTCCGACGCCTGTGGACCTGCTGCGCGATCCCATGGTCTTTGACCCGCTGGATTTTTCTCTGCAGGGGATCGAGCAGGCCATCCGCGATGCCCTGGATCGCGGCAAGAACACCTGGAATCTGCCTTTCCGCCTGATGCTGGACGCCGATTTCACCACAGTGGCAAGCCCCGGCATTGCCGGAGGACACCTAACCATCGCCGCTACGGTGGACGGCACCAAACTGCACGGCGAACTGGGTGTGCCCCTCATTCAGTTTCTGGGTTCCGGTGATATCGGCGTTTTCGGTATGCCCATAGGGGGGGTGGGCATGCTTCTTGACTTCACGGACCCCCTGGCGCCGACCTATGATTTGGCTTTTGCCGCTCCCGTGCCCGGCAGCCCGCTTGCCTTCCTGTTGCCCGCGTCAGGCGAATTCGGGCTGCGACTGGATACAGAGGGTATGGCAGAGGCCCTGGCCATAGGTTTTAAGACCTTTGTTACGAATCTGAGCGAGGATAACGAGGTTCTCAACCGCGTTGCCGAAGCCCTTCAATCCGACCGGAGCAGGTCTCTGTCCCTGTTGATTCTGGAAGGGCATGAGGGGGCACAGATAACCGCGGTATTTTTCCGCGAGCGGATGCTCGAGATCTTGGGAGACACATGGGAATGGACCAGTGGGCAGGCAGGAAGGATTAGCGAACGGGTTGTGCGCGCAGTAAATGCCGCTTTGTCGGTTTTCATGGAGAAGGCGGCCGCTTGGGTTGACGGTGGAACGGCTTTTCTGGACCAACTTTCCACCACCCTCCGTGATGCGACCCTCGATGCGCTCCGTTCGGGCTTCGATGCCTTCAACCCGGAAATTACCATTACCGGAAAACTGCAGCCCACGATCCTCGGTGTACCCTTCGGGCAGCCGACTGAAAGCATCGGACTTACCCTGAACAAAAACGGCATCGGCTTTTCCCTCAGAACCAGCCCGCTGGTGGGTACGGCCGAGCGTCTGTCTTTGATGATCGGCAACATAGGCCCTCTACTGGTGAGCCTCGGTACCAACGGCTTCAAGGATTACGTGGAACTCGACTTCCGGCTTGCCCTGGATGACGTTTTCGGCTCCCTCCTTGGAAGGAGCACTCTTCCTGAAATCAATCCCATGGGCGATTGGCTCGTGGGCATTTCCGGAAGCCTGACCTGGCTGGGTTTTGAGGTCGGTGAGATCAGCGGATACCTGTTCAGCCCCCAAAGCGAGGTGTTTAGCGACCATGTCTTTGTCTTGCCCCCGGGCGGAGAACTCGCTTCGGACGAAACGCGCATTCCCGTGGCGGATCAGGCAAGTTTCGATGCGATTCATGCGCTGGGGGGAATCCTTCTCACCGGCCGGCTCAACGCCCCTTGGCTCCTTACGGACACCCCTGCAGTCATCGACGCCATCGGCTTGCCGCCCGAGGTGACGGACCCCTCCGATTTGGAACAGCTCAACCAATTAAAGGAATGGCTGGAAGGGGCGGTGGTGCAGCTTACGACCCAGGAAGAGTTCGCCCGCATGCAGCTTTATATTCCGTCATTTTCATCAGCCATCGAGGGGACCACCACCGATGAAGGCATTTTCGAACTGAATATTATCAACGAGGAAAAACTCGAGGAGCTCGTGAACGCCGCGTACCTGAAAGGGTTCCTCCAGGCCAAAATGCTCGGTGTTGAATTGGGAAGGGCGACCGCGGAAATGAGTCCCGAGGGCATTGCCGTTGCCGTTGAACACCCGTGGCTCGGAACCGAGGTTCGCTTCGATCTGCGGCAGCAGGAGATCGACATCACGTCCGTCCTGGAGGAGATCCTTGGAAAAGAACTTGTGGGGCAGGATCCTTTGTGGATTCAGGTGCCGGTTGCCGGCGTGACGGCAGGGCTCAACGCCGACAACTTGCGCGCTTTCCTGACCGATCGGCTGGGCCTGCCTGCTGCGATTTTTCCGGTTGAGGCAGGCGCCTCGCTGGAGATCTATTCGCCTGGATATGGAGACGCCGATTCCCTGGAGCGGAGCGGCGGCATCCGCTTCGATGCCGCCCTTGACGTGAAGGATCTGATCGACAACGCCCGGTTCCATTTTGAGATGCCTTTGTTTTCCGGTGATCCGGGCAGCCCCCTGCCGGATTTCATCGCCACAGGGTCCCTGAATTCATGGGTCCTGCCCGGCGTGGATGTCTCCTTTCTGTCTTTAAGGGATGTTTCATTGGAACTGAGCCGGGTGGGGGGCGTCACGAGCTTTGGTTTCACAGGGACGGCAAATGTGCTGGACAATACTTTTCTTGCTCAGGGGGATCTCGTCGTCCTGATCGTTCCGGAAGACACTGGCCTTTACGGGTCCATCGCTCTCACGGCTGCGGCCGGGGCGGAGCAACTCGTGAACCCGCATTTTTCAATAAACGGGGACTTGACCCTTCGAATCAACACCACCGCCGCGGAAAGGGACGGGATCCCGAGAGGAATCAGCGTCCACGCCGACGGGGATCTGCATGTTCTCGGCCTGGCCTACGGTGTGGATATCGAGGGCGCCTTTGACCTTATTCTTGGCCGGTCCGGGATCAGCATGAAAGCCGGCTCGGCTGCCGACCCGGTGAGGTTGGCTGCCGACCTGGGGACCTTCGGCAACCTGTCCTTTCAGACCTATGGGGACCTGGCTTTTACCGGTTCAGGCCTTTACGGGACCCTGAGCGCATCCGGTTCCGGCTCCACCCTGGGCGGCGACGCCCTTCCCTTTGAGCTGGGCGGGACATTCGGACTGGCTTTCGACACGCGCGTGCCCTCCCTGTCATTGAGCGTTGTAAACGGCCTGATGGGAATCAACGGGCTAGGCCTGGTGGCAGGAGGCATCTCCCTTTCGGGGGACTTTGCCATCAATGTGACCGCCGGTCAACTCGCCGTGGCTGTGGGTGCTTCGGCCGACCCGGCCCATCTTTCCATCGGGCTTTTGGGATTGGATGCGACGCTGGGACTCGATATGACCGGTCAGCTCACCGTCCTGGGAACCGGAGTGGGATCAGGTGGAATGATGGGAGGGCTTTTCGGCTCCCTTCAGACGACTTCCAATGCCGGTTTCAGCAAGGGGTTTTTCTCCCTGAGCGGAAGCTTCGGGGTGGAGGTCAACACCACGAATCAGTCCCAAGGCAATTTGCCGGCAGGACCGTACCTTGGAATGACCCTCAGAGGCATGGTGTCGGCGTTCTCACGGGCCCTGATTTTATGGGCCGATCCTTTTGAGATCTCCGTCCGGCCCAATGAGCTGCGTTTCACCGCCGCTGCGACCCTGGGCATAAATGCCGGCCCCCTTCATGATTCCTGGACGGTCGATGCCTCGGGCCGTCTGATCGGAGGGCAGATCGAAGGTGCTTTTTCGAGCGGCATTATCCAGGCCAGGCTGGACCGTTTCGGGTGGATTGAAGGCAGCGTTGCCGACGTACCCTTTGGTTTTCTCCTCCCGGGCGGAACCCGGATCCAGCATGTGTATATCGATGACGTTTGGATCGAGGAAACCGATGCGAACCGCACCCTCAGCATCCCGGTCTATCTCTCCCGCGATGCCGAGCGGGTTCTGGATGTGAGCTACACTTTGACAGGAGGGTCTGCGGTCCATGGGACCGACTGGCTCGGCAGCAGCGGAACCCTGACCATCGCCAAAGGTGAGCGCCGAGGGATTATAAATGTTACGGTTCTCGGGGATAACCTTGACCGAGGAGATCGCCGGTTTTCAGTGCAGATAACAGGAGCGAATTATCTCCCCGACGGCTGGTGGGACCTGTTACCGCCTTCTGTTGCCGACGACAGAGACTCGGCTACCATCACCATCCTGGAGGATGACAGGCCCCTGCCTGTGGTGGTGAAACTTCCCGACGCTCCCCTTGTCATCACGGAAGGGAATACAGGGTCCTTTGAGATATGGGCAGAAAACCTGGCGGCCGAAGACAGCGTGCGCATTTCTTATACTCTGGCGCCCCGGGCCGCATCCCTTGGGACCGCCACAGCCGGCGAAGACTTCCGGCCCGTCTCCGGGATCCTGACTCTCCGGGGCAGTGACCGCAGGATCATTCCGGTGATCACCTATCCGGATACGGTTTATGAGATCGATGAATCTTTTGAACTGAAGTTTATGATCGAACGTCCGGCGGCGATGGCGCCGGCCACGGTCCTGGAGCGGAACATCTATTCAATCAACATTCTGAACGATGACACGGATCGGCGGGAACAGGCTCTGGTTTTCTATGACTTCGACGATCTTGTGAACGGAAACTATGTCTATGATACCGGACCGGATGTATGGCTGCAGGGAGGATGGATCAAACCCCAACCTGCCGTTGTGGCGAGCGACTTTTCGCACCGGGACGATACGCCCAACCGCGGCCTGTCTTTTGTGGAGTCCAACGATCACGTGATCGCAGCGCCACGGCTTGGGGATCCGGCCCTGCCGAGCGCCGGCTTTACGCTGGATTTTTGGTTTAGACCGGCCCTTTATTCCACCTCCACACGCCAGGTCCTCACAACGATAGGGGAGAATCTGGCTTCCATCTACCTTGAAGGGGGAAACATATACCTGACCGGCAAGAGAGGCACATCCACCTTTACGGCCAACCTGGGGTCCTTCAGCGCCGGTCAATGGCATCACGTTGCGGTGGTCCACAGCACGGTCTTCTCCGGTTTACTGAGAGGTTATGTAAACGGCGTGTTGGTCTTCAGCCAAACAAGTACCGGCGTGCTGGATCTGTCCCCGGCGAATCAGTTCATCATCGGCAACAGCGCTTCCCTTGACAGGGGATTTGCCGGAGTCATCGACAACTTCCATCTCTGGAGCAAACCTTTGACCGATACGGAAGCCAGGGCCCTCAAGAGTCGGATCACCACCGCCGGCGAAAGCGGACTTTTCCTGGAGTATCTGTTTGATGAGGGGCAAGGGGATATCATTCACAATCGCTCCGCCAGCGGTTGGAGCGCATCGCGTGGATCAGAGATCATTATCAGCGGAACTCTGACCAAGACGCTGACCACTCGCTACGGCCGGCCCGACTGGGTAAAGATTGAGGAAAGCGCATCCGTTCCCAACATCGGCGCAGGTCTAACCGCTTCGATGCAGAGTTTGGAGGGCATGCCCAAGGTTTTGCCGGTTGACCCCGAATCCGCCGCCACCCATGCCATCCAGGCAAGCGGCTGGTGGGTGCCGGCCGGACAGGAATCTCCCTATTTTCACTTCACCGTGGGCAATGATTCTCCGGTGATCGACCGGATGGTCAAGGGGGGCCAGCCCCTCCAGATCACGGGCGTCGAGTTCTATGATCGGGCCGATTTGTTTGCAGGGCCTACGAACTGGGAACTGCGCTGGAGCAAGGACGACTTCCAGTCGGTCCTGGCCTCAGGGGAGACGAGCCAGACCACCTATGGATTTCTGCGCCAGGTCGAGGCATTCAGCGAGTCTCTTTGGGTTATGCCCGGGGACACGGTCGAGTTCCGTCTCTATGGTCTCTCGATCTACGAGGCCGAACCGCCTCTTGGCGGCACCTGGATCCTTGATAACTTCTCCCTGATAGGGGCCGTGGGCAGCACCGGGTCTGCGCCGGTTGCGCCCGCCGTAGTGCTGAATGCGCCCATCGCCTTTGGATACACGGAAATCAACGTCCTGTCGGGGGTGACCGACCCGGAAGGGGACGTGATCTTCATGCTGGGAATAAAGGCGCCGGAGGGTGGAACCCTGACGAGCCTTGCCGACGGCAGTTGGAGGATCTGGACCACCGAAGGAACGGTCCTGGTCAAGCCGGGCGATGGGCCGGGCAAGTACCTGATCCAGCCACAGGCAGGGGTCTCTGGTGATGTGCCGGTCCTTTTCACCCTGGCCGACGACTGGCTCAACACGACCGATCGGGTGGTGACGGTGCATCCTCTTGGGGTGATGTGGCCGGATCTTTACAGAACCAAACCGCTCGTGCCGGTTTCAGGCAATGTGCTGGCCAATGACACCCTCGTCGTGGGGCAGTCCGTGAAAGCTGAATTGGTCCAGGGAACCACTACCGGCAGCCTGCTCTTCAACCCTGACGGCACCTTCACCTATACCCCGGCCGGCAACTCGCCCCACTTTGAGTATTTTCATTACAAGGTGACGGGCGTGGATATGCTCCAGGGCTCGCACTACGTGGAAATCTACATCAACGACGTGCCTGCTGCCCCGGCCCGGACCTATACGGTGGCTGAAGACGGCACACTGAGTGTGGCTGCGCCCGGACTGCTTTTGGGGTTGAAAGATGCCCAGGGCGACACGCTTTCGGCTTATCAGGGCAGCGGGCCTGCTCACGGCACACTGACCATTGACAGCAAGTACGGCTCATTCATCTATAAGCCGGGCAGGGATTACAACGGCACGGATACGTTCACCTACAGAGTCACCGACGGGACCGACTGGAGCGCTCCGGCTACCGTCACCATCACGGTGACACCGGTGAACGATGCGCCGGTCGGGAACAAAGATGCCTATTCCACAAACGAAGGGGTGGCTCTGGCCGTGGGAAGACTCAACGGGGTGCTTTCAAACGATAAAGACATTGACGGCGATTCCCTGACCGCCCAGCTCATTTACAATCCCGGCAGCGGCACCCTGTCCTACTTTAACAGCGACGGTTCTTTCCGGTACGTTCCCAACGCCGGCTTCAGCGGCACGGATTCGTTCGTTTACAGGGCATCGGACGGCAAGCTCTTGAGCGGCAATACGACCGTCAGCATCACGGTGGTCACCAACAATCCTCCGGCTGCTGTTAATGACAGCTTTACGATCAATGAAGATAATCCGATCACCATCAACCTGTCCACCCTGCTGGCCAATGACAGCGACCCGGACGGTCATGCGATTACTTTCAACCGGATCTCCGTGTGGTCCAAATACGGCTCTTTGACCGAGGTCAAGGACAAAATCACCGGCGTTCTAACGGGCTACCGCTACGTACCGAACGCCAATTACTACGGGAGCGACAGCTTTACCTACGAAATCAAGGATGCCTACGGTAAGACGGCGACGGCCCGCGCCGACATCAAAATTCTCGCGGTCAACGACGCCCCCACCGTGGTCAACCAGTCCTATTCCCTCAATATCGGCGCGTCGTCCACCCTTGCGGTCGCTGCAACCGGGGTGCTCACCGGCGCGAAGGATGTGGAGGGGCATCAACTTTCGGCCGTTCTCGTAACCGCTCCCAAGAACGCCGGCGCTTTCACTTTAAACAAAGACGGCAGCTTCACCTACACGCCGATCAGCGGCTTTACAGGGACCGACAGCTTCACCTTCCAGGCCCGCGATGCCTTCGACGCGCTGAGCGCCACGGCCACCGCAACCATCGAGGTGGTTAAGCTCTCCACCCTGTCCACAACGACAACACGACTCATCAGGGGGTATGTAGACGACGCCGTCGTCTTTCTCGATGCCAACCACAACCGCGTTGCCGATGACGGCGAGCCGATGATCCTAACCGGCAGGGACGGGATCGGCATCATGGAGATTCCTGCAGTTTACGATTTGGATGACAACGGCTCTATCGAACCCATGGAAGGCGTGCTCGTGGCGCGGGGCGGTGTGCAGCCGGCCTCTGCACAAACGCTTTCCTTGCCGTTCATTGCGCCCGTTGGGGCAAGCATGATCACGCCCCTTACGACCCTTCTCACAACCCTGATTCTCGAGCAGGGTTATACCATGGAGGACGCAGGAGAGCGGCTGGTGGAAATCCTGGCTCTGCCTGATGTGGACCTCCTTTCATTCGATCCGATCGCGATGAGCGCTGCAGGCGAGGGTGAAGGACCGGAAGTGCTGGCGCGACACGTGGCAATTTTCAACCTTCACCTGGGGATCGGAGCCTTCATTGCCGGTGAAACCGGTATCAGGCTTGAAGAGGCAGGGGCGGCACTTTCTTTACAACCCTGGATAGGCGCCAGCAACAATTGCCTGAATCGTCTCTGCGCCTGGCGGCAATGGCTGTCCACATGCGCTTATCACCGCCATACGCGCCGCTCTGATCGATTTACTGGCCAACGGCCGTTCCCATTCCCGTAA
>JAWOHI010000393.1:0-13722 GCA_046485255.1 Bacteroidales bacterium | reverse complement strand
AAAAATAGATATTTTTGGTTTATTCACTTTAATGATTCAATTCTATGGGACGTCCTGTAACTCTGTTCACCGGCCAGTGGGCCGATCTGCCGTTTGAAGAATTATGCGGGAAAGTTTCCGCTTTCGGTTACGACGGGCTGGAGCTGGCCTGCTGGGGAGACCATTTCGAAGTGCCAATGGCCGATCAGGCCTACTGTGATGGACGCCGGGAAATCCTCTCCCGCTATGGCCTCAACACGTGGGCGATATCGAATCACCTCGTTGGCCAGGCGGTTTGCGACCGCATCGACTCCCGCCACCGGTCGATCCTGCCCGATCACGTTTGGGGAGACGGGGATCCCGAGGGGGTGAGGCAGCGAGCCGCGCAGGAGATGATCCAAACAGGCCAAGCAGCCAAGAGGCTGGGCGTGAGTGTGGTATGCGGATTCACGGGCAGTTCCATCTGGCACCTGAATTACTCCTTCCCGCCCGTTACCAAGGCAATGATCGATGAAGGATTCGCCGATTTTGCCCGCCGCTGGAAACCCATCCTCGATGAGTATCAAAAACTGGGCATCCGATTCGCCCTTGAGGTGCACCCCACCGAGATCGCCTTTGATATCGCATCGGCCGAAAGAGCCCTGCAGGCTGTCGACCACCATCCGGCTTTCGGCTTTAACTTCGATCCGAGCCACTTCGGGTACCAGGGAGTCGATTATATAGGGTTCATATACAAGTTCGCCGACCGCATTTTCCACGTACATATGAAAGATGTCGGCTGGTCGCCCTACCCCACCGAAGCCGGCGTGTTCGGAGGCAACCTCGATTTTGGCGACAGGCGCCGCTACTGGGATTTCCGCAGCCTGGGCCGCGGTAACATCGAGTTTGAGGAGATCATCCGCGCCCTCAACCGGATCGGGTATCAGGGGCCCCTGTCGGTCGAGTGGGAAGATAGCGGGATGCACCGCGACCACGGCGCTGCCGAGGCCTGTGAGTACGTCAATTCAATCGACTTTCCGGGATCGGATGTGGCGTTTGACGCGGCATTTGATCGATAAACCTGATAGGTTTTTAAAACCTGTCAGGTTTAAATAAGCTTCTCCAACAACCTCTTCGTCAGCATTATGCCTTCATCTTCGGTGAAGTTGCTGCCTTCGTATTCAATGCCGATATAGCCGCGATAGCCTGATTTCCTGACGATCTTGATCATCCGTTCGAAATCGATGGTCGTTTCGTTTCCGTCGCTGTCGAAATCGTATGATTTGGCGCTCACGCCTTTGGCGAACGGCATCAGCTCTTCCATCCCCTGGTAGCGGTCATACTGCTCATCGCGGCTAACCCTGAAATTCCCGAAATCGGGCAGGGTGCCCACGTTAGGCAGACCGACATTCTTGATGACGCTGCTCAGCCAGCCTCCATCGGATGAAAACCCGCCGTGGTTTTCGACAATGATGTTGATTCCTCTTGACTGGCCATATTCACCCAGTTTGCGCAGGCCCTGGGTCACGTTTTCGGCCAGGTCTTCGCGACTACCCGGCCCACCGGCGTTGACCCGGATCGAGTGGCAACCCAGGAAGCGGGCCGCCTCCACCCATTTGACGTGGTTCTCGACAGTCTTGTCGCGCCCCTCTTCTGTCTCCTCGCCAAGGTTTCCAGCGCCGTCAACCATAATCAGAACGTTGGTAACCCCGTGATAATCAGTTATTCGTTTTAGCTCACCCAAATAATTGGGATCTTGCTCGAGTTGGTTGAAAAACACACTGACATACTCCACGGCGGTGATGCCAAAGTCGCGCTTGGCTTTCACCGGAAATTCCAGGTTGTCAAGCATATTGCCAAACAGGGCCTTATGCAGCGACCATTCGGCAAGGGATATTTTAAACCGTGGCTCATTGCTGCAAGCCGAAAGCAACCCGGGGGCTACCGACAGTCCGGCTGCCGCAACGGCCGACCGGGTCATAAAATCTCTTCTTTTCATCTTTCTCTCTCCCTCTTAAATGGTAAATGGTAAATGGTAAATGGTAAATCTAAAGCCTTCTGATCCAAATATTCCTGTAGTGTACGGGATTACCGTGATCCTGCAGCAGCAGCGGAAGCTCGCCGTGGGCTTTATAGGTCGGCTCCCCGGCATAGACCGTTGTGCCGCGTACCTCGAAATGATCCTGGATCAGCACTCCGTTGTGGAAGACGGTTACGATAGCCGCCTCCACCAGGGTACCGTCGTCATCAAACCGGGGGGCGCGGTAAATGATGTCATAGCTTTGCCATTTGCCGGGCTTGCGCGAGGCATTTACGAGGGGGGCCGACTGTTTGTAAACCGAACCGGCCTGGCCGTTGTAATAGGTCTCATTATCATAGGAATCCAGCACCTGGACCTCATAACGGGATTGCAGGTACACTCCGCTGTTGCCTCTCCCCTGCCCTTCGCTCTCGATGCGGGCAGGCGACCGGAACTCGATATGAAGCTGGCAATCACCGAAGGATTCCCTGGTACGGATATCCCCCGTGCCATTAACGATCATCCGGCCGCAGCGGACCTTCCATCGTGCATCGCCATCGCGTCCCTCCCAGTTCGCCAGGTCGCGCCCTTTTTGGAACAGCACGACGGCATCCGATGGTGGGCCCTGGCGGCAGCCGGGCGTAACCACCGGGGGTTGCATTGACCAGTCCTCGGTCAGTGCAGGATCCTGCCCGAATGATGGCCATAATGGCAGCAGGATCGCAGACAAGCTTACTATCAGTATTTTACGCATAAAAGGATGGTAATGATTGTTGGCGTTAGATTTTAGGCAATTCCCAAGGTTTGCGGTATTCAGGCTGCAGGTAACGGTTGGCTTCCGATTCGTTGAAACGGCGGGCTTCTCCATCCCAGTGCAGCTCGAGGCCGGTCCGGTAGGCAATGTTGCCCATATGCGCCACCCTTGCCGCGTTACGGCCAACCTGGATGCTGGCTGCCGTTGCCCGGTTCCTGGTCTTGATGGCATCCAGGAATTCACGGATGTGCAGTGCCAGGTCATTGCCGGCATTGGCATTCCGTGGAACCGGATCAATGGCCGGCTTTCCGTCGGCTTCCGCCGGATAGACCTCCCAGAAGCTCCGGTTGGCCCTGATGATGCCGTTCTCCCCGTGGAAGGTCAGTCCGTGGTCGAAACCGAACGGGGTGGTCTGCAGACCAAAATTGTTTTCCCAGACCACCTCGACCGGGCCGAACCGGTAGTTGACTATTAGTTTATCAGGCGTTTCCATCGCGTCGTCGGGGAAAACGAACTTGCCACCCGAGGCCGAGACGGTGGTTGGGTGCTCCAGGTCGAGGGCCCAAATCGCCATATCGAGCAGGTGGACTCCCCAATCGGTCATCTTGCCCCCGGCATAGTCCCAGAACCATCTGAAGTTATAATGGAAGCGGTTCTGGTTGAACGGCTTTTTCGGGGCTGGCCCGAGCCAGAGGTCATAATCCACTCCGGCCGGAACCGGGCCGTCGGGTACGACGGGCACCTCGTTTCCTCCGTATCGCCAGACGTCGATCCTGGAAATGGACCCGAGGGATCCAGCCTGGATGAACTCAGTCAGCTCCTTCCAGTGAATCCCGCTGCGCTGCCACTGTCCGCACTGGACCACCGAATGGTAGCGGTCGGCTGCCTTGACCATCTGGTCTGCTTCGAAAATGGAGTTGGCTACCGGTTTTTCGACGTACACATCCTTGCCGGCCTGGCAGGCCAAAATGGTCATCAGGGCGTGCCAGTGGTCGGGGGTTGCCACGATCACGGCGTCAACATCCCTTCGCTGCAGCACCTTGCGGAAATCGCGGTAGAGCTCCGGTTTTGGGATCTCGACCTGCTGCTCGTACGCGTATTTCTGGATATCTGCATTCCTGGATTCGAGTATGTTCTGATCGATATCGCACAACGCCACGAGGTCTACGTCGGGTTGCCGGATGAAGCCGCAAATGTTGGTGAATCCCATATTGCGGCATCCGATCAGGGCCACCCGAACCCGGTCGGAGGCCCCGGCGCGGCGGCCGCAGGAGGAGAGTCCCAGGCCGGCCGGGATCGCTCCCGCGAGGCCGGCGGCGGCGGCCAGGCCCAAGCTTTTTCCGATGAAGGTTCTCCGGCTCTGTCCCATCTTACAGCTTTGGCAGTTGGTAGGGTGCCCGGTATTCGGGCCTGATCATGGCAGAGGCTTCAGGGTCGTTGATAAACAGCTCTTTTTCGGCATCCCAGTATACCTTTCGGCCGGTTTTTAGGGCGATGTTCCCCATATGGGCCATCGACGCTACCGCGCGGCCAATGGTAGGATTGGCGTTGGTTTCCCGGTTATTGGACTTGATGCAGTCGATGAAATTCTTCACGTTAAGGTCTAAGCCCTGGCCAGTGCCCTGAACCCGAGGCATCTCCGGCACCAGCGGGCCATCCTTGGAGTTTTCGGGCACCACCTCCCAGCCGCCGCGGTCGGCGACAAGAGTGCCATTATTGCCGATGAAGGCGACGCCGTGGTCCCTCCTCCAGTCGCCGTTACCGATACCCATTGCGTGATCCCAGATCACGTTGAAATCATCGTATTCGTAGATCACCTGTTGCGTGTCAGGCGTATCGATGGGGCTTTCCAGAAAAGCCAGCTTACCGCCGGAGCTCATCGCCGACTTGGGCAGGTCGGCGTTCATTCCGCCCAGGGCCATATCCAGCAGGTGGACGCCCCAGTCGGTCATCAGGCCGCCGGCATAATCCCAGAACCAGCGAAAATGAAAATGAAAACGGTTCCTGTTGAACGGACGCTCCCTGGCCGGTCCGAGCCAGGCGTTGTAATCCACTCCATCGGGCACCGGTTCGTCGGCCACCGGTCCGGGAGGCATCAGCCAGTTCTGGTAGCACCACACCTTGACCGTGCGCACCTTGCCGAGCTGGCCCGACTGGACAAACGCGAAGGCATCCTGCCAGTGCGGGTCGCTGCGCTGCCACTGGCCGAGCTGCACCACCCGCTTATATTTCCGGGCCGCCTTTTCCATCTGGAAGGCTTCATATATGCTATTAGCCATCGGCTTTTCCACATAGACGTGCTTGCCGGCATCGCAGGCGTCGATCATCATCAGCGCGTGCCAATGGTCGGGGGTGCCGATGATGACGGCATCCAGATCCTTCATTTCGAGCATCTTACGATAGTCAGAGAATACCTCCGGCCTCTTCCCCTGTTTTTCTTCGATGGTGGTGATCCGCCGGTTCAGGACCGATTGGTCCACATCGCAGATGGCGGCACACTCCACGTTTGGCTGGCGCAGGAAAGCGTTGAGGTCCGACATACCCATTCCGTTCAGGCCGATCACGCCGACAACCAGTTTATTGCCTGCCTGGTTGGCACAACTAACGATTCCGGGAACCATTGATACTGCAGCAACGGCAGCTGCCGCCGTTGCACTCGTCTTAACAAATTCTCGTCTGGAAGCCATTTTAATTTACGATTTACGATTTACGATTTACGATTTGGGTTGGTTAATTAGTGTAATTGCCAGATATTCTTTCTATTGCGAAACGGGCCATCTCGCGGGTTCCCTCGTTTTTCTCCAGTTTTTTGAGTACCGGGAGGGTGGCGTCGGTACCGAAGATGCTCAGTTCCCTGCAAATGTAATTTTTCACTTCGACAGAGCCGCTGCCCTTCAGGAACCCGATCAGTTGTTTTTCAGCAGCTGCCCATTTTTCTGCCCCGTCATAGATGGCCTTGAGGTGGCTAGTCAGGTCTTGGAGGCTGATCCTGGAATCGCCTGGCTCATAAGCCTGGAGGCTGGTTAGGATCTCGTCCAGCGTAAGGGGCCTGAATTTCGGCCATTTGCTTTCGACATTGAAATGGGGAAAATCGACAGGTATCGCCTGGGTAACTTCGCCTGTGGCGGCCCATTCGGCACCGCGCTGCAGGGTGACGATGAATCCTACGCATTCCATTGCAGGGTAGGCGCTATCTCCCATAGCGTGCCCGAGGACGGTATGGAACACCCTTCCCTGGCCATATTGGATGGTCATCAGGATCGGTTCGTGTTCAGCGGTGCCTCCTTTTGCCGAATCGGCCCAGGCGGTGGCCAGGACCGTCAGGTTTTCGGCGGGCCCCCTGAGTTCGGAGTAGAGCTCGTCCTGCGCGTGCAGCCAGGATTCGGGCAGTCCGGACATTATCGGGTGTTCCGGCTCGCGCGTGGTAACCCTGAAGGCATGCTGTGCCCCGTGGGATCCGCCCCTGCCGGGAGTGGTATCCCTGACGATCTCGCCGTCGCGCCACCGCACGTAGGGGCCGTCGGTTTCATTACGGTTGGCCCATCCGCCCAACCCGATGATCCGGTTGAACTCCTTCCAGTCGCGGAAGGCATTGTCCGCTGCGTGATACACGACCACTCCGCCGCCGTTCGACACATAGTTCACAAAAGCCTCCCTGGTTTCGGCAGGCCAGTCGTCGCCGGTATAATCCAGCACGACCACTTGATAATCAACGAACGCGGGCTTGAACAAGGACATATCCTCACCGGGGCCGGGGGTTTGCGCCACGTCGGCCGTGAAAAGGCCGCTGTTTTCCAGGATCTGCTTAAGCACCGGGGTGGATCCCTGCCAGTTGTGATTGTTTTGCCCGGTGATAATCAAAGCCTTATAGGGGGCATTGGTTACCTCGGCCTGTTTGCAGGAGTGGGCCAGGGTCAGGACTCCGGCCAGAATGGCCACTCCGGCTATGATCTTTATGAAATTTTTCATTTGCAAATGATTGATTGTCAATAACTTTTAATTACCTTCGAGTTTCCAGGGGCTCCGGAACGGCCGACGGAGGAGCCGGCTGGCGACCGGGTCGCCGATGATCTCCTGCGTTTCGGGGTTCCAATGGATTTTCCTTCCGGTGAGCATTGCGATTTCGCCCAGGAGGGCAGCCGATATGGATCGGTGGGCCACCTGGCAGGGGGTGATGGTCTCCTCCCTGGAGCGGATGCAATCGAGCAGGTTCTGGGTATGGTCGAGGCTTTTGTACAATTTGGTCTCATCGTCGCCGATCTTCTCTTCCAGGATTTTCGGATCGCTGGCCAAGAGCCTGTTGCCGCGGTCGACGTGGATCCAACCTTTATCTCCGTACCAGCAGACGCCCATTCCGTTTGGCAGGCGGCGGGCGTTGGCATAATGCATTTCTATGCCGTTGGCATATTTGGCGTGGATCGAATACTCCACCGGAACATCAAAAAACCCTTCCCTCGGGAAGACGCCGGTAGCTTCGACCTCCACCGGACCAGTGCGGTCCAGACCCAGTCCCCAGTGGGCTATGTCGATATGATGCCCCGCCCAGTCGGTCAGTTGTCCGCCCGAATAGTCCATGATCCAGCGCCAATCCCAGTGGCAGACTCCCCGGTAGGGGACCGACGGGGCTGGCCCGAGCCACATATCCCAGTCGAGCCCTTCCGGCACCGGCTTAACAGGGTGCAATCCCTTGGCTGGGTTTCCATCCGGAAGGCCCACCTCAACGAAGTTGACCTTGCCGATGCGGCCGTTGATGACCAGTTCGCAGGCCCGGTGGAAGTGTGCCTGCGACCGCTGCCAGGATCCGGTTTGCCAGATCACCTGGTTCTTTTCGACGGCTTCGACGATCTTGATCCCCTCCCAGATGGTCCTGGCGAGGGGTTTTTCGCCGTAAATGTCCAACTTGGCTTTGGCGCAGGCGATGGCGATGATGCCGTGCCACTGGTCGGGCAGGGCGAGAATGACGGCATCCAGCTTTTCATTGGCCAGGAAGTCCCGATAATCGGAATAAATGCGTGCATCGGAATTCTCATATTTGCCGTCGACGGTTGTTTTGAAGGCATCCCGCCGGGCCTTGTCGACATCGCAGGCGGCGACCATCTGGACCTCGCTCTTGGAAATGAAGCCGTGCATATCTCCGATTCCCTGCGAACCTGCTCCGATCAGGCCCATGAGGATCCTGTCACTTGCAGCGGTAGCGCCGTCCTTGCCGAGCGCCGAGCCGGGGATGATATAGGGCAAGGCAATGGCAGCACCCGCAGCCCCAGCCATTTTTCCAAAGAATGACCGACGGTTGATTTTTTTCGGTTGAGTCATGTTTAGGGGTAGAATTTAGTTTGTTTCTAACCTATAAAGATGACAAAAAACTTAGAGTTGTCAACTCTATAGAGTTGTCAACTTTCCCAAGTGCTTTGTAAATCAATGAAAGAGAGGAAATTAGTCTTGTCTGCAATATTGAAAAGCTTTTGTTGTTGTAAGTCAATTCATTGATGGTCATTGTGTTAATTGAAACAGATGACAACTGCAATGTAGTTGTCAATTTCGGCCAACCATTAATGCAATTGTATATCAGGCTGTTATAAATGCTTTGGTCAAGACAGAATTGCTATGACACTAAAAATCAGGCAACTGCTGAAAGAGTTGTCAAGTCTATAGAGTTGACAACTCTAATTGCCCCCGCCGCTCCGCTGCCAGCTTCGCCGGGCGAAGCCCGCGAGACGCACCGGCCAGTGGCTTGGTCCAGTCGCCATACATTGGGTTGGGCAGAACGATGAAACGCTTGCCGAACTCGTCCCGCTGGCTGTCAACTGCCCCGAAGCCAAAGTGTTGACTCCTGTTTTCAAAGAGGTCGGAGAAATCACCGAGGTTGTCGCCCACCAGCAGGATCAACTCATAACCCTTCCGCACCTGGTTGCGGCGCCCCTCCTTGCCAGATCCGCCAGCCCGCAGCAAGTACCTGCCCGGCTCGGTCGAAGGGAAGCCGAGCTTCTTCATGTTTTCTATCGTCGGAAACAACTCCGCCGTGTCGCGGTTGGAGACATAAAATACCTCAACACCCGCTGTGTATAGGAATTTGCAGAAATCAACGCTCCCGGGCAGGGCCGCCGCCGAAGCCGCCGAGGTCCACTCCCGCCATCTTTCCTGACTATATGGCTTGCCCTCGAGGATGTTCCTAACCTCCGCCGGACTGTTGTCGAGAAGGGTCTCGTCGATGTCAAAAACCACGGCCGGCGGCAGCGTGCCCGTGGGTGCCGCCAGGTATTGTTCAACGCGGATCCCGGCCAGGTTAAAGGCCTGATAGGACAAGGCCCGCATCTCCGCGGATTTCTGATACCAGAGCGTGGCCATCACCAACTGGTCCGTGTCAGGCGAAGGAATACGGCTCCCCGGACAAAAGGACAGGGAAACCAGAATCGAAAAAGCAATAAAGATCCGCATTGACGTATGAGTTTAGGATTATGAATCAAAAATACGATTTTGATGCCACCATTTTCCGTTCAAACCTACGTACAAAATCTCCCCTTTAGCCCCCTTAGCCCCTTTCCCCCTTTTTTTGTAACTTTCCCCAACCCTTTCCCGTCATAGGGATGACACAAACTGAAAATGACCATTAGCGACTTCAATCGTTGCGTTGATCAACATGCTGACAATCTGTACCGGTTTATTCTTAAGAATATCCGGGACAAGGAGAAGGCCAGGGACCTGGTCCAGGATTCGTTCGAGAAGCTCTGGATGAACGTGGAACAGGTTTCTGCAGAGAAGGCTAAGTCTTATTTATTTACAACCGGATACCGCAAAATGATTGACCAAACCAGGATCGACAAGAGAATGGTGGCCTGGGAAGAGGCCGGGTCGGGAAAGTATGCGCACGAGGAGCAGTACAGCGATCTGCGTGAGAAACTGGATAAGGGGATAGCCCGCCTGCCCGCCGATCAGCGGTCGGTGGTGATGCTGAGGGATTACGAGGGATACTCCTACAAGGAGATCGCTGAGGTAACCGGTCTGTCGGAAGCTCAGGTCAAGGTTTATATCTACCGGGCCCGGGTGTTCCTGAAAGAGTTTGTAGGTTCAATTGAAACGCTGGTATGAAAATGGAAACGATTTCCCGCAATAACTATGAGGCTTGGTTCATCGATTATCTCGATGGTCAGCTCGATGGCGGGCAGGTGGACCAGCTATTGGATTTTCTCAATGAGAATACCGATCTCCGGATGGAGCTGGAAGAGGCTGCCGGTATGCGCCTGATTCCGGGAGATGACCAGCTTGATAACAAGGATGACCTTAAATATGACGGCCTGGATATCCCCGGCGTACCCCACACCGATCACCGGTGCATAGCACGGATGGAGGGCGACCTCTCGCAGGCCGAGAGCGACCTGTTCGACGGGGAGCTTGGGGGCAACCAAAAATTGGCCGGACAATATGCCGCGTATTTGCAGACTCGCCTGGCTGCCGATTCAGCAGTGAGATACCCCGACCACGCCCAACTCAAGCGGAAAACCCGCGCCCTGGGCAACTGGTGGGTGAGCATCGCTTCCATTGCTGCCGTCCTGGTCCTGGCCCTGTTCCTGTGGCCCCAGCGGGGTGAGGAAGCCGGATCGCTCGCTACCACCGGCGACGCTCCCCTGGAAACGAATATCCAAGGCGAAGCGCCAATTTCCGAACCACCTGTCAGCCAGGAACCGTCGGTCTCATTGGCCTCCCTGACTCCTATACCGGCAAAAGCGCTCAAGAAGACGGCACCCAGGACCGAAACCATTAAGGAGACCAACCCTGTCGAAAGGGAGGTGAACCGGATCGAGCCTCTGACGGCCAAGGTTCCGCTCCCTGGCAGCACCATACCCAACCCGCTCAGCTCACCCGTACTCTATGCCTCCGCGGCAACTCCCCAGGCTCCGGCCGCCAATCAGGATGAATACCTGACGGTTCCCCAGCTGGCCCTGAACTTTTTCCGCGAAAGGGTGCTTGGCCAGGATCCGGAACTGGTGAAACAGACCCGCTTTACCATCTGGGAGGTGGCCGACGCCGGAATCAACCGCATCGGATCACTCGTGGGATCAAGTGCCGAGCTGAACCGACAGTATGGGCAGGATGGCGACCTGGTGGCCATCTCCTTCAACTCCAGACTGGTTGGCGTGGAGACTCCCGTGCGCAGCAAAAAATAACCCATTAACCTCTCCCTGTAACTTTTCGCCGGTCTGCCCCGTCATACCGGTAAACAATTAAAAACTGATACAATGAAAAGAGTCGTTTTACTGGCGCTAATCGCCCTGATCGGAATAGGATTCAACACTTACGGACAGGAAAACCCGGACACTTCCAAAGTCAGGATCGGGAAAAAGCAGTACACCATAATCATTGATGATGACAAGGAGATCCGGATCATCACCGATGAGAACGATAAAGTCATCACCGAGGATATCCGCGGAAGAAAGCCGGTGCGCAAGCACGTCCGGAAAATGGACGGGACCTGGGAAGGACTGGAGTTCGGCCTGAGCAATTTCCTGAATTCAGACTATCAGTTGGAACTCCCTGCCGGAGCGGATTTTATGGAGGTCAAGATGGCCAACAGCTGGGGATTCAATTTCAACTTTGCGGAAAAATCACTCGGGATCGTCCGCAATTATGCCGGACTGGTCACCGGGCTTGGCCTGGGGTACAACCGGTATATGTTCAATAATAATATGTCGCTGGTGAAGGGCGTGGACGGGATCGGCGGAGTGGATTCCGGTTACGATCTGGTCAAGAACCGCCTCAGCACCTGGCACTTGAACCTCCCGTTGATGGTGGAGGTGCAGATCCCGGTCTATGGTGAAACCAACCGGCTGAAACTGTCGGCCGGCGTCATCGGCGGCCTCCGGATCGGATCACGGCAGGTCCAGAAGTACGTGGCCTCCGGCGACAACCAGAAGATCAGGACCAAGGATGATTTCTTCCTGCGCGACTGGCGCTATGGCTTCACCGCCCGGGCCGGTTACGGAGATGTCAGCTTCTTTGCCGAATACTATCCGCAGACCCTCTTCAAAGACAACAAGGGACCCGAAATCTTCCCGGTTACCTTTGGAATCCACATCGGGAGCTGATACCCCGGCTAACCCACCGGAAAACCCCGGAAGTGAAAGCTTCCGGGTTTTTTTGTACCTTCGGGGCATCCACCTAATACGAACGATATGGACCTTTTACTGATCAGCAACTCGACCAACCCCGGAGAACCCTACCTCGATTATCCCAAGCACGAAATCGCCCGGATCCTCAGGCCTGGCGTGAAAAAGGCCCTCTTTCTGCCCTTCGCGGCCGTCACCTTTTCGTTCGACCTATACGAGGAGAAGGTCAGGGAGCGATTCAATGAAGTCGGGCTGGAGGTCGAGTCAATCCATCGTGCTGACGACGCCAAAGAGGCCGTGAAGCTGGCCGAGGCGATCGTGGTTGGGGGAGGGAACACCTGGCAGCTGGCCCGGATGATCCACAATCTCGACCTGGTGGACGTGATCCGGGAGAAGGTGCTGACCGGCACCCCCTACGTTGGATGGAGCGCAGGTTCCAATGTGGCGTGTCCGACCATCCGTACCACCAATGATATGCCGATCATCGACCCGGCAGGATTTCACGCCTTCAACCTGGTCCCGTTCCAGATCAATCCCCATTACCTGGATGCCAATCCTGATGGGCACGCCGGTGAAACCCGCGAACAGCGCATCCAGGAGTTCATCGAGATCAACCCCGACCTGTGGGTCGTGGGATTACGCGAGGGAACGATGCTGCGGGTACACAACACCTCTGTCGAGCTGATCGGGCCCCGCCCGGCCAGGCTCTTCCGCAGAGGATCCGAACCAGTCGAAGTCAGGCCGGGCGAAAACCTGGATTTCCTGATGGATTGAAATGGCCAACAGCGCAGTAACGGGAACCGTTTTTAAGACCACCGGATCACTCCATCTGGTCAGGACGGATGACGGGCAATCCCTCTCCTGTTCACTAAAAGGCAATTTCCGGATCCTGGGCATCCGGACAACCAACCCGGTGGCTGTCGGTGACCGTGTCACCATTGAGCGCATCGAACAGGGCAGGGGGGTGATCACCAGGATCCATCCCCGGAAGAACTACATCATCCGGAAAGCCATCAACCTCTCGCGGGAGTCGCATATCCTGGCCGCGAACCTCGACCAGGCCATTCTGATGATCACCATCACCTATCCGATCACCCTTTCGATGTTCGTCGACCGTTTCCTGGTGACGGCCGAAGCCTATAGCGTCCCGGTCATCCTGATGTTCAACAAATTGGACCTCTATACCGAAGAGGACCTGGCGGCACTGGCCGAGTGGGTGGAGGCCTACACGCTGGCTGGATACCCCTGCTACCCGGTCTCGCTGGTTACCGGAAAGGGGATCAAGGCGATCCGTGAGCGCCTCCCGGGTAAAATCACTTTGCTGAGCGGAAACAGCGGGGTGGGGAAGTCCACTTTCATTAATTTTCTGGATCCATCCAAGAATCTGAAAACCAAGCAAATATCAGATTATCACCAGTTGGGCAAACATACGACCACCTTTCCGGAGATGCTGGAACTGGCCGATGGGGCTTTCCTTATCGATACCCCCGGGATCCGCGGTTTCGGCGTGATCGAGATCGGCAAGGAGGAGCTGTACCACTATTTCCCCGAGTTGTTCAAGTACTCCGGGGACTGCCAGTTTCATAACTGCACTCATACCCACGAACCCGGATGCGCTGTTCGCCGTGCCGTGGAGGAGGGGGCGATCGGAGAGATGCGATACCGCAACTATCTGGTTATGATGGAGTCAGATGAAGATAAGTACCGTTGACCCATTCTGTTCGTCACCCTACGGTGGTGCGAAAATCCGACAACAATGAATACCATTTATCTTGATTACAATGCCACCACGCCGGTCGACCCGGAGGTGGCCAGGGCAATGGAGCCGTTCCTGCGCGGTTTGTTTGGCAATCCGAGCAGTATGCACCGGTATGGAACCGAAACCCGGC
>JAWOHI010000286.1:0-2739 GCA_046485255.1 Bacteroidales bacterium | reverse complement strand
CCATAATTCACGAGCGAGAACCGACTTCTTCGTGATGATCACCCTGGCGGCGGCGATTGCCGCGGATGACTCGGCGCTTCGCCATGTCGCGAAGAAAACCGGCGGTGTATTTCTCGAAGCTCCAGACATCGGGATCGAGGCGGAGAAGAGCTGCTGGTCGGATATCCTCCCTGCCCCCGTTTGAAGTACTTCGAAAAATTCATCACGGAGAAATACGGGATGAAGGTCGTATTCGGAACTCATCCGATCCCTCAGAAATACCTGACCACCCACGAGCGCCTGGAGACCTGGAACACGCCCTTTATGCAGGGGGCCGTCAAGGGCACCCTTGCGGATGAAGAGACACGGCTCAGGTATGACTGACCGGCTGTCCATCCGGATTGCCGTTGCCAGTGGCAAAGGCGGCACAGGCAAAACCTTGGTGGCCACCAACCTGGCCGCCCTCATCAGCCTGCGTATGCCTGTGGTACTGGCCGACCTGGATGTGGAGGAGCCAAACGCATCAGTCTTTGTAACAGAGATTCCCGGGATCACTGTCGATCAGTCTAAACTCATCCCGGAATGGGATCAGGGTAAATGCACCCTATGTACTGTCTGCAGTACAGTTTGCCGCTACCACGCCGTAGTGAAGCTGGGCGAGATGATCGTGGTTTTCAAGGAGCTCTGTCATAGCTGTCACGCCTGTTCTGAACTCTGCCCCACCAATGCCCTGCCTATGCGGAAGCAGAAAATAGGAACCATCAGCACCTGGAACAACAAGAATTTCATCTTGATCGAAAGCAGGCTGGAGATCGGGGAAGAGCAGGCTGTCCCATTGATCCGCCTGGCTCAACAGCACCTTCGCGACCGGTACGACAAGATCCCGGTGCATATTTACGACTGCCCGCCCGGCACCTCCTGTCCGGTGGTGGCCTCCGTCAAAGAGGCTGATTATGTGATCCTGGTAACCGAACCCACTCCGTTCGGTCTGAACGACCTTCGGCTGGCCGTCGAAACAATGCGAAAATTGGAAAAGCCTTTCGGAGTTGTGATCAATCGCCACGGCATCGGGGATGCCAGCGTGGAAACCTATTGCAACCGGGAAGGCATACGGGTATTAACACGGATCAGCTTTGACCGCGACATCGCACGTCACTACTCCCGGGGAGAACTGATTTATGATAAGATCGGCCATTTCACTGATGCGCTGATGGAGATTATGAGCCAACTCGGCATAAACCGGTGAGTAAATGAAAGAGATTGTCATTTTATCGGGGAAAGGCGGTACCGGAAAGACCTCCATTGCCGCTGCGCTGGCCTTTTTGGCCGGGCAAGATGCGGTAGTAGCTGATTGCGACGTAGATGCAGCCAATTTGCACCTGCTTCTGAGACCGGATTTTGCCCAAACCAGCGAGTTTTTCGGGGGTGAGCTGGCTGTGATCGACCAGGGTCGATGCTCCCGCTGCGGTATCTGCGAACAAACTTGCCGCTTTTATGCAATCAGCTCAATCAGTGGCCTTCACCTCGTGGATCCATTCAGCTGTGAAGGTTGTGGCTACTGCGAAATCACCTGCCCCGATCAAGCCATTACGATGGTCAAGCGGAAAACCGGTGAACTGTTCATCTCCACCACGAGGATGAGCACTCCTATGGTTCACGCCCGCCTGGATATCGGTGCCGAAAATTCCGGAAGGCTGGTTGCCCTCGTAAAACGGGAAGCCAACAACCTGGCCCGGGCTTCCGGGAAAAACTTCGTGATCGTTGATGGGTCGCCAGGTATCGGATGCCCGGTGATCTCGTCCCTGAGCGGAGCCGACTTTGTTCTGCTGGTGACCGAACCAACCCTTTCAGCCCGGCACGATCTCCAAAGGGTCCATCAACTGATCAGTCGTTTCCGGATCAAAACAGGTTGTATTATCAACAAGCACGACCTGAACGACGACAACACGGCCCTGATCAAAGAGTATCTGGAAAACGAACAGATTGATCATCTGGCCGATATTGAATTCAGCCCGATCTTCCAAAAAGCCCTGCTGGAGGGAAAAACCATCGTCGAATACCAATCCCCCCTGGCCTCGGAACTGTTTGAGATATGGGATAAAATCAAGAAAATCACAACATTAAAAAAAGAATGAGATGAAAATCGCGTTTACCTCCACCGGTAAGGATTGGGACGCCCTGATTGATCCACGATTTGGCCGTGCCAAGTACCTGGTCTTGTATGATGAGGAGAACGACCTGCTGACCGTCCTCGATAACCACGAAGCCGACGAAATGGGCCACGGAGCGGGTACCGCAACCACCCAAAAGCTGGCCGAAATCAATCCCGACCTGCTGATCACAGGGAACGGGCCGGGAGAAAATGCCTCTAATGCGCTCAAGCATCTTAATATCAAGATTTTAACAGGAGCTCACGATCTGTCCCTGCGCCAGGCTTATGAAAAATTCCAGTTCGGACAGCTGGGGGAAAGCTGAGCATTCAGGGAAACCCTTCCACCCTACCAAATTCCTGAATCCGAATCGGTGAAATTATTGTAATTTTTCGGGCCGATCTACGTCTTATGACTATCTAAGAAATGAACTGGCCATCCGTTCAGGCGAATTATCAGACCTGCGTAGTGAGCCGTTGACTTAATTCTAAATCCAAACTTATGCTCCACTTAATCCGCTCCCTGCTAACCATCGGTATGCTAACCCTGGTGCCATGGTCATCCCAGGCACAGATCAGCGCCAGGCTGATGAAATTTATGGATGTTTCTG
>JAWOHI010000275.1:0-6681 GCA_046485255.1 Bacteroidales bacterium | reverse complement strand
CCGATACCTGATACCTGACACCTCATACCTAATACCTGATACCTGATTCCCCATGCCCACCCTCATATCCATCATCTACTACGCCTTCGTGGCCTTCATCGTAGTCCTGATCGTGTACAACCTGATCCGGACCAGGGACTGGAAGAAGGAGTTGATTTACATCGTGATCCTGATGCCGTTTCTATTACGGTTGCTGATGCTCAAATAGAAAAAAGATGAATAGAAAGGATTTGATCCGCAAAAGCCTCTTTGGACTGGCTGGCCTGGCGATCATCGCGGTGGCCGGGATCAGTTTTTACCAGCATCGCCATCTGAAGGAGCCGGTGGTCCTCAGTGAGGGAGTCACCTCCGTCAAGAAGCTGGGCGACTATTTCAGTGGCTTCAGCGGCAGCATCAACGATTGCAACATCTATGTCCTGGAAGGCGAACAGCCCGGAGCCACGATGCTGGTGCTGGGCGGATCGCACCCCGAGGAGCCCGCCGGGCGCCTGGCTGCCTGGATTATGGCCGAGAATGCCCTGATCAGCCAGGGTCGCCTGATCCTGGCCCTCTCCGCCAACCGGAGCGGCACCACGGTAACCAGGCCGAGCGGAGCCTATCCGCCCGACTATTCCATCCTCACCACCTGGGGTGAGCGAAAGTTCAGGATGGGCGACAGGTGGTCGAACCCTTTAGACCAATGGCCTGATCCTGAAGTCTATATCCATTATCCCAGTCGGCAAAACCTGGCCTACGTGGATGTTCGCAACCTCAACAGGGCGTGGCCGGGACGGCCCAACGGGACCCTCACCGAAAAGACCACCTACGCCTTCATGGAGCTGATACGGCAGGAGCAGGTGGACGTGGTGATCGACCTGCACGAGGCCGAGCTGCAGTACCCGGTGATCAACACCATCGTGGCTCACGAGAAGGGGCTTGACCTGGCCACGATGGTTTCGATGATGCTCACCGACTTTGAAGGGTTCAGTATGGGCACCGAGTTCTCCCCAAAAAACCTGCACGGACTGTCGCACCGCGAGATTGGCGACCATTCGGATGCCATCTCGCTCCTTTTCGAAGCCCCCCAACCCTTCCTGGATGCCACCCGTGGCATCACAGGCCGCAAGCAACTGCTTGAGGGCAAGGATGATTTCGTGGTCAAGGCCGGCAAGCACGGACTGCTCTATGCCCCTATCGACGAAAACGGGTGGCATATCGACGTGCGCGTCGGCCGACACCTCTCCACCATCCTGCAAACCTTCGAAAGCTGGAACGAGGACAACCCCGGCAACGAGATCATCTGTCTCGGCGTACCCCGCTATGCCGAAGTGATCGAGAACGGCACCGGACACTACCTTAAGGATCCGGGGAAGAACGGGAGGGTGGAGTATGAGTGATAGATTATCGATTATAGATGTTAGTTAGATAGATAGATAGATATTCGTGTAATTCGTGTGCATTTGTGTTCTTCCCTGAAACCCCGAAACTTCCATAACATGAAATCCTCCCATTTAGTAAAAGTTTTCCTGGCCGTGATCCTGGCCGGGGTCTTCCTGTCGCCTGTCCTGCAGGCCCAATTTATCCCTGTGCCTGAGGAGAAGGCTTCCTGCACCAGCATAATGGTGGGCAAAAAAGCCTCGACGGATGGCTCGGTGATGACCGCCCACAGTTGCGACGGCAACTATCGTACCTGGCTGAACATTGTTCCTCACCGGACGTGGCCCGAAGGCGCCACGAGGAAGGTGACCTGGGGCAAGCTGCACACCGAGACCCCCCACGACACGAGGAATACCTTTGAGAAGGGGGAGATTCCGCAGGTGGCCGAGACCTATTCCTACCTGAACGTGGCCTACCCGTGCCTCAACGAGAAGCAGCTGGCGATGGGCGAGACCACCATCGGCGGCAAGCGCGAGCTGGCCAATGACGACGGGCTCTTCCTGATCGAGGAGCTGCAAGCCGTTGCATTGGAACGGTGCACCACCGCCCGCGATGCCATCCGCCTGATGGGCGAGCTGGCCACGAAGTACGGCTATGGCGATGACGGCGAGTGCCTGACTGTGGCCGACAAGAACGAAGTGTGGCACTTCGAGATCATGGGCGCCGGTCCGGTTGAGCCGGGGGCTGTCTGGGCCGCCGTGCGGATACCGGACAACCACGTAGGTGTTTCTGCCAACATACCGAGGATCAGCACGCTCGACCTGAGTAAGCCCGATTATTATATGGCTTCGGAAAACATCTTTTCCCTGGCCGAAGAGATGGGCTACTGGGATCCGAAGAGCGGCGAGCCGTTCAAGTGGTGGAAAGCTTACAGCGGTCGCAAGCCTTTCTCGACGAGGGATTTCTATGTCCTGAGCACGATGGCCCCATCATTGAACCTCTCTCCCGAAATGGAGGAGCTGCCATTCTCGGTCAAGCCCGACAAGAAAGTAGATGTCCGCGACGTACTGCGCTACTACAGGGCTACTTACGAAGGAACCGACCTGGATATGATGAAGAACCTGCTGGTGGCTCCCGGCTACCGCGGCCGCCGTCCCGGCAGCGAACCCGCCCCGCAGGATTCAGTGGTCAGCCCCATCGCCAGTCCCTGGATGAGCGGCGACCTCCGCACCCTGCTCAACACGCTCAAGCCGGGCGCGGTTGAGAGCCAGCGCACCATTGCCATCTCCGGATGCTCCTACTCACAGATCATCCAGTGCCGCGACTGGCTGCCCGATGAGATCGGCGGCATCGCCTGGTTCTCCTTTGACAACCCCGGCTGCAGTCCCCGGATCCCAATCTACTCCGGAACCCTCAGCCTCCCGGCCAGCTTCGAAGTTTGCGGACAGAAGCAGTATCGCACGGATGCCGCCATCTGGAAGTTCCGCCGCACCAACCGCCTCTCCGAAATTCGCTGGGGCCGCACCCGCACCTTCATCGAAGAGGGGGTTAAAGAACTGGAAGACAAGGCCTTTGACGAAATCCAGATAGTGGATAAGCGCGCCGCCGAGCTGTACAAGGCCAGCAAAGGCAAGGCACCCGAGACAGATGAACGGGGCAACCCCAAACCGGAAGAGTACCGGGTTTACCTCACCCAATACACCAACGACTTTGCCCGCATTGCGATGGCCCGATGGGAAGAGATGGGCGACCTGTTCTTTACGATGTTCGCAAGAGGGTTTTGAGATTTACGATTTACGATTTACCATTTACCATTTAAGAAATCCCAAATTCCATCAGGACAAATTCCAAATAGGATCCAAATTCCAAAATTCAAATTACAAACTGGCTCCGTTTGGGATTCTGATCTTTGAGACTTGAGATTTATTTGGAATTTGGAAAACTGGAATTTGGAATTTTACCTTGTCTACCATGAAAAAGCTCATAAAGCCACTTTTCGTCCTGCTCGCCCTGGCCTTGACCAGTCAAGGGTTTGTGCAGAGTCAGGAGATCGAGTACGACAATTGCACCAGCGTGATTGTGGGCCGGATGGCCAGCACGGATGGATCGACGATGACATCGCACTCGTGCGACAGCGGCACCGATCGAACCTGGATCAATCTGGTTCCCAGGATGAAACACGCTCCGGGATCTGAGTGCCCCATCATCCTGGACCCCAAGCAGACCAAGGGTCCCAATGACCCGGAAGCCATCGAGGCGGGCACCATTCCCCAGGTGGCTGAAACGTGGGCTTACATCAATACGGCTTACCCGGTGATGAATGAATTCCAGCTGGCCATCGGCGAGACCACCTTCGGGGGCAAGCGGGAGCTGCAGTCGGATGCCGGCCTGCTGGACTGCCCGGAGCTCTACCGGCTTGCTCTGGAGCGGGCCAAAACCTGCCGCGAAGCGATCCGGGTGATCGACGAACTGACCAAGGAGTATGGCTATAATGATGTGGGAGAGTGCTTTACCTTCGCTGACCCCTTTGAGACCTGGCATTTTGAAATCCTGGGTCCTGGCAAGGGCAAGGTGGGCGCCGTCTGGGCCGCCGTCCGGATACCCGACGGCGAGGTGGGAGTTTCGGCCAACGCGAGCCGGATCCGGAAACTGAAACTGGATGACCCGGATAACTATATGGCTTCGGACAACGTCTTCTCCCTGGCCCAGGAGCTGGGATTCTGGGATCCGGCCAGCGGCGAGCCGTTCGAGTTCTGCTACGCGTATGCCGACCGGCGCAGCCTGGGCTGCCGCCGGCGCGAGTGGCGGGCCCTGAGCCTGGTGGCTCCGAGCCTGCGGCTCGACCCCAACGGCGAAAACTTCCCACTGTCGGTGAAGCCGGATAAGAAGCTATCCGTCAAGGATGTACTCCAAATCTTCCGGGATTACTACCAGAACACCCCGTACGATATGACCTCCTCCCTGACGGTGGTTGACCGCAGCGGTCAAACCGTCAAGAGCGCGGTGGCCAACCCGTTTATGAACGGCGACACACGTACGCTCCTGAAGGTGCCCTCCGAACGGACCATCGCCTGCGCCCGGGCAACCTACGTCCAGGTCACCCAGTCGCGCGCCTGGCTCCCCGACCCCATCGGCGGCGTGGTGTGGCTTGGATACGACAACCCGGTCCTCACCCCGCACACCCCCTTCTATTGCGGGATAACCGAGATGCCGGCATCCTATATGATCGATGGCCGCGAGAATTTCCGCCGCGATTGCGCCTGGTGGGCATTCCGGCAGGTGAGCCAGCTCTGCAGCTTCCGGTTCCAGCCGATGAGCAAGGACGTGGAAGTTGTTTGGCAGGAGATAGAAGATCAAGCCTTTGCCAACCAGACCGCCTTTGAGGGCGAAATGCTCGATCTCATAAAAACCGATCCTGAAGCCGTTGCCAAACGATTGACCAGTTACTCGGGCGAGATGGCCGAAAAGGCCGTGGAACGCTACTGGAAGCTGGCCGGGGAGCTTTGGAGCAAATACACCAACACCTTCTAATCCCAAAAGGACGATATGTGGATTTGTCCCGAGTGCGGCCGCAAGTTCTCCCGCAACAACCAGAGCCACTCCTGCGAGAAAAACAGCCTGGAGGCCACCTTGTTCGGCAAGAACCCCAGGATGGTTGACCTGTTCAACCACCTGACAACCAGGATAAATGAATTGGGGGAAAACGAATTATACCCGGGAAGGTACAACATCACCTTCAGGCGGCTGTCCACTTTTCTTTCGGTATTGATCGAGAAGAATCACCTCACGCTGGTTTTCCTCCATCGCAATCCCATAGATGATTTTCCCGTTTTCCAGAGCTATCACCACTCGGCCAACCGGTGGTCGAACTCTGTTAAGATTGAGACGGCCGATGAAATCGATGAACAGTTGATGGGGTGGCTGCGGGAAGCCTATGAATTGGCCGGATAAGGTTAGTAGGTGGTCGTCATCCGCTCGGGCACGGCGATGATGTAATCGGCCTTCCCCTTGGACTCGTCGGCCAGCTTATCCACCTCCTCTTGGGTGACCGTGGTCAGGACGATGATCCGGGCATCCGGCTGCAGTTTCCTCAGGTACCAGACAATCCCCTCGTGGTTATCCGAATGGTAGGAGCCGTTATAGTGGATGAACTGGTTGCCCGGCTGGTAGTTCAGGTTGATAAAATGGGCCATCGTGGCATCCTTGATGGCCTGGGCCTTCACGATGTTCATCCCTCCGTGCGCGCCCATTGACCCCATCCCGCCCATTTCCAGCATATTTTTGTAGCAGGGCACTTCGGGATCAAACTCAATTGGCAGCGGGGCGATGAACCGTTTGGCCTCGGCCGGCAGGGAGTCCAGTGCCTCCAGTCCTTTGGAGGCCACGAATGAGGCATAGCGGCGCGGGATGTTGGTGGCTATGAAGGGCAGGCTGTTCTCCTTGGCCAGAAGCAGCAAAGGACTGTAATCGGTCTTGTAGTTGGGCCAGAGGCGTGCATCCTCCTCGAACCGCTTGGCGTTGATGAAACCACGGAAGAACTCCTCGATCAGGAATTGATCATCCGCCTCGAACATCTCAGCCCCCAGCACCACCGCTTCTCCCCGAACCGCGTGCAGGTCGCGGGTCACCTCCAGCTGCAGCCAGTGCGCGATAGGGTTGTTGTGGAGCTCGCCGAAAAAGACGAAATCGGCCTTCTCCAGCTCTTTCATCATTTTGGAATACTTCACCTTGCTCCCGTCACCCCTGTAAAGCCGGTAAGCCGGCTTCTCCTGCGCTGCCAGATCTACCGTGAACACTAATGCGATTAAAAGGAGTATGCTTTTAATGAAGATGATTGACCTACGATCCATTGCTTATGAATTGATTCGTTTAATTCGTAATAATTCGTGTAATTCGTGTTTCTTAAACAACGAAGGCCACGCCCTGGTTGAGCATGGCCTTCATTTTATTCAATTAATACTAATTATGGGCGATCGGATCGGCGTTTCCGTCCGGATCCCCGATCACATAACCATTCGTTTTAATTGTACCCAGCAGCAGCAGTCCCGCAACGTGCGGGGGAGCCATCGAGGTGCCGCTCATCGTGGTGTAGGCTCCGCCTTTGTAGCAGGAGTAAATATTAACCCCGGGAGCGCAATAATCGATTGGCGGGTTGGCATAATTGGAGAAGGAGGCCCACAAATCGCTGGTCCCCATTGCTGAAACAGTGTAAACGTTGGTGTGATTCACCCGGGCAGGAGAATAGTTGTTGGCATTGGCGGCCGAGTTGCCGGCGGCAATGCTGACCTTCACCCCTTCGGCTGCCATGGCGAGAACAGCAGCGTC
>JAWOHI010000244.1:0-13233 GCA_046485255.1 Bacteroidales bacterium | reverse complement strand
CAGAGGCCCTTAACATAACCCTAAAATACAACAATCCTCCATATTCCCCTGGCTGAAGCCAGGGGCTATCGCACCTCGCCTCCTATCCTTAAACCCCTGGCTGAAGCCAGGGGCTATTAATAAGTGGGCGACGGAGCAGGGAGTTGCTGATAAGCCTTCGGCCCCATATTAATTACCACCGGCTTAAGCCGGTGGCTATCGAAGCCGCCGGCTACCAATCACTATTCGCCACAAACTCCAAATCCCTGGTGTAGCGTCCTCGGACGAGCGAGTCTTGGGCCCGGGGTGAGAGGGCCATATCGGGGAAAACGACGGTGTACTTGGAAGCGACCACCCCGATGGCCCCAACGACGTTGCCATTCGGGTTGATGCGGTCATCAATTTCGAGGGAGGACCAGTTGAGGTAACGCGCCAGGGTGGTGTCGGCGGCCGTGATTTCCATATCCAGACGGACGGGCTTACGGTAATCCACCTGAGGATCGCGTGGGATGTGACCGCCGAGAAAGGCGAAAAACGGATCGGAATAATAGAGATAACTATACTTGACCGGGTCGGCCTCCATCTGTTCGGGCTTCAGCTGTCGGTTGTACCTTAAGGTGTGGTTTGTGGTGCCGCCAGTTTTGTCAACTTCCAAATAGCTGAGGATGAAGCTGATCTCGAAAAGGCCTGCCTCCGGATGCTTATACCAGGAGAACTGGAGCGGATCGTCATACAGGTACAGCCGCTTGGTTCCCGCCCTGGGGGTGATCACCGTAAAGCCGTCGATGGCACGGAAATCGGCCGTGATGGGATCCACCTGACCCGGAATGACTGCTGTGAGCCGGTAATTGCCGCCACGCAGCGCACCCTGGAAGCGATAGGCCTGGTTGGGCAGTTCCGGAAAGAGCCCGGGCTCGCGCGGGATTCCCTCCACCAGGCCAAAAAGGCTGCGGCGCGTCCCGGGCAGCTCCGTCAGGTAAACCTCCGCATCGGGATAAAAGAGGTTGGCAGGATCCGAGGCCAGTTCCCAGGCATCCGCCTCGCCGGCAAAGGTCTTGGTCAGCTTGACGAAGTGTTCCCCGTCCCTGACATCAAAAACGGCAAAAACCACCGGGATGGGATCTCCCGGCTGGAGGACCCGGATCTCATCCGTGCAGCCGCCAGCCAGCAGGGTGAAAATGATTATCGGGAATAGCAGCGCGGCTTTAACCTTCGTGTGATTGGCCATCTGTTGAATAAAAGGCCAAAGTTAATGATTAGAATCTTTTCGGGGATTAGAATCTTTCGGGGCCAACGGCTCCGGATTCCTGTAAATTGAGAGATTTCAACTACTTTTGCACCCAAATTGATGAAGATGAAGCGTCCCTTGATATTGGTTTGCAATGATGACGGCTACAAGGCGCCCGGAATCCGGGAACTGGCCAGGGTGGCAAGTCGTTACGGTGAAGTGGTGGTGGTGGCCCCGGTTACGGGCCAGTCGGGAATGTCGCACGCCGTGACGCTGAACAACCCCATCCGGTTGAAATATGTCAGCGTCAACGGGGATTTCCCCATCTACGCGTGCTCCGGTACGCCGGCCGACTGCATCAAGATCGCGCTCAATCAGATTATGGAACGCAAGCCCGACCTCATCGTGTCGGGCATCAACCACGGCTCCAACGCTTCGGTGAGCCTGTTCTATTCAGGCACGGTGGCTGCCGCCATCGAGGGCTGTATGAACGGCATCCCGGCCATCGCCTTCTCGGTTGACGACCACTCCCCTGAAGCCGATATGAGGCTGGCTGTTCAGTATGCCGGACCGGTCATCGAGAATGTCCTGCAGCACGGGTTACCCAATGGCACCTGCCTGAACGTCAATTTCCCGCGCATTACCCCCGATGAGTGCCGGGGAATTCGCGTCTGCCGCCAGACGATGGGGGTATGGAAGGAGGAGTTTCAGAAGCGGACCGATCCGCAGGGGCGCGACTACTTCTGGCTGACGGGCGAATTCAGCAACGAAGAGCCGGATGGGGAGGATACCGACGAATGGGCCCTGAAGAATAATTTTGCCGCCATCGTGCCGATCAATATTGATGTGACTGACTATCAAGGATTGGAAACGATTCGGAAATGGACGTTTTAGGGGGCACCAAGCCATCGAAATGGAATTCGGTTTGGCTTGGCCTGGCCGCAGGGCTCCTGGTGCCGATGGCCGCCCTGACCGCCTACTATTTCGCCCGCTTCTCCGGTTTAAACCTGGCGGATTTCATCAAGGTGTACCGCAACCTCGGCATCCTGACGCACGTGATCTCCCTGGCGGTCATCCCCAACCTGCTGGTTTTCTTCGGATTCATCCAAAAGAACTACCTTCTCGCCGCCCGCGGGGTTCTCGCTGCCACCTTCCTTTTTACACTAATCGTCGTGATCATCCGTTTTACCTGAACCACCCCTTGCGCACCCAAAATGGTAAATGGTAAATTGTAAATTGTAAATGAAATTCTTCCTTATCGCCGGCGAACCCTCTGGGGATCAGCACGGGGCGGCCCTGATCAGGGCGATCCGACAGCTTGATCCGGAGGCGCGGTTTGTCTTTTTTGGGGGCGGCCGGATGGAGGAGGCGGCGCAGGCGCAGGCGGTGGTTCCGATCAGTGACCTGGCCTTTATGGGGTTTACCCAATTGATTAACAAGGCTTCCAGGATTAGGAAGAATTTCAGTCTCTGCCGGGAGGCCATCCGAGCTTTTCAACCCGATATCGTTGTGCCGGTCGATTATGGCGGGTTCAATCTGAGAATGATCCGATGGGCCAAATCGCAAGGCTTTAGGGTGGCCTATTACATCCCGCCCAAAACCTGGGCCTGGATGCCCGGCCGAAGTCGCAGGCTGGCCCGGTATGCCGGCCGCGTGCTGGTGACCCTGCCCTTTGAGGAGCCATTTTTTCGCCGGTGGGGCGTCAATGCCGTTTATGTGGGAAACCCTGTTGCGGAGCAATTAGCATACTATCAGGCTCTTGACAAAGAGAAAATGAAGCAGGAACTCGGACTGGCGGGTAGCCGGGTGGTGGCCCTGCTCCCGGGAAGCCGGTTACAGGAGCTGTCGGGTATGCTGCCGATGATGGCTGAGATGACTAATTATTTTCCACATTATCAATTTGTTGTGGCCGCTCACGATCGCTTCTCCGAAGAGCAGGTCAGGAAATATTCCAAAAATGCCCACCTAACCATCATCAGGGGAAAAACCCTCGAACTGCTGGCCTCGGCCGATGCCGCCCTGGTCACCTCTGGCACGGCCACGCTCGAGACAGCCCTTCTCCGGACACCGCAGGTAGTCTGTTATCGCACGGCACCGCTCTCCTACCTGATTGCAAGGGTGCTGGTCAAGGTGCGATACATTTCCCTGGTCAACCTGATCCTCGATGAGTCCTGCGTGGTGGAGCTGATTCAGGGGAAGCTGACCGCCACGCGGATCCGGCAGGAGCTCGGCCGGCTACTGGATGACCAGGAATCCCGGAAAGCCTTGTTGGACGGCTATGAACGTCTGGTCGGGATGCTTGGCGACACCCCGGCATCCGCCGTTGCGGCCCGGTGGGTGGTCGATACCGCGAGAGGCCGGTAACGGACCCGTTTTTTTCCTAAATTTGCAACTTGCTTAAAATGGCTGACGTATGTTAACATTGTTTAAACGGGAGATCAGCAGTTTCTTCAGTTCGCTGACGGGATACATCGTCATTGTGGTGTTCCTGGTGCTCAACGGCCTGTTTCTCTGGATCTTCCCGGGCGAATTCAATATCCTCGAAAGCGGCTATTCCACACTGGATCCGCTCTTCATCATCGCACCCTGGGTTTTTCTTTTCCTGGTTCCGGCCGTTACGATGAGGCTTTTTTCGGAAGAGAAGCGGACCGGCACGCTGGAGCTGCTGATGAGCCGCCCTCTCACGGACTTGCAGGTGATCCTGGCCAAGTACCTGGCCGGGGTGGTACTGGTGGTTCTCGCCCTGATCCCAACCCTGGTCTATTATGTTTCGGTGATGATCCTGGGCAACCCGCCCGCCAACCTCGATACCGGGGCCTTCTGGGGATCGTTCATCGGCCTGTTTTTCCTCGCCGGGGCCTATGTTTCGGTGGGGTTGCTGTTCAGCGCCCTCTCGGACAACCAAATCGTCTCTTTTATCCTCGGGGTGGCCGGCTGTTTCGTGCTATTCCTTGGATTCGATTATTTCTCCAAACTCGGCTTTCAAGGGGGACTGGAGAATTTCATCGCGGGACTGGGAATATCCTATCACTACAACTCGATCGCCAGGGGGGTGGTGGATACCCGCGACTTGCTCTATTTCGTATCCGTGATCGCCGTGTTGATCCTGCTAACCAAAATCACCCTTGAGAGCCGTAAATGGTAGGAGGTGCTGCTATGGACAAAAAGAAGAAAGTCAAACGACAGAACATCTCGGAACTGATCCTCCTGCTCCTCCTGGTGGCCCTGATCAACCTGGTGGGATCCTTTCTTTTCCACCGGTTCGACCTCACCCGGGAGATGCGATACACGGTATCGGAAGGGACCCGGAACACCCTGCGGGATTTGAATGACGTGGTCTATGTCAAGGTTTACCTCGACGGGCCCAACCTGCCGGCCGGTTTCCGCCGCCTGCGCAAGGCTGTTAAGGAAACGCTCGACGAGTTCAGGGCTTACGCCAAATCCAACATCGAATACGAATTCATCGACCCGTCGGAGAGTCCCGACGCGAAAACCCGGAGGGAGATTTACGAAGAGCTGGCCAAGGACGGGCTGCAGTACTTCAATGTCCAATCGCAGGACCGCACCGGAGCAGCCACCACCCAGGTGGTGTTCCCGGCAGCTGTTCTCTCCTATCGACAGCACGGTCAGGATTATGAACGGGTGGTAAACTTTTTTACCGGATCGATCTCCAACATGTTCAACGACGCCACCATCAACCGTTCGATCGAAATGCTGGAATATGAGTTCATTACGGGCATCCGGACGGTTTCCAGGGAAAACACTCCGAAGGTGGCCATCATCGAGGGGCACGGTGAGCTCGACCGTTACAAGATCAACAGCCTGGTTATGGCGCTGGCCAATTTCTATACGGTTGAGCGGGTAGCCATCAATGAGCAGCTGGCCGCCCTCGACTCCTATCAGGCCATCATCATTGCCGACCCGACAGAACGGATCGGAGAAAAGGACAAGTTCATCATTGACCAGTACCTGATGCGTGGGGGCAGGGTCCTTTGGATGGTTGATGCGGTTAAGGTGGATATGAACCACATCGCCTTTGAAAAGGAGACGATGGGGGAGATCAACAGCGTGATCAACATCGGGGATATGCTCTATTCATACGGAGTACGGATCAACTCCAGCCTTGTGCAGGATTACCAGTGCGCCATCATTCCGGTGAATGTGGCACCGGTGGAGTCTGATAAGCCTGATTTTCAGCCGGCTCCATTCGTTTTCTTTCCGATCGTATCAGGCTTGAACAATCACCCGGTCAGCCGGAACATCAACCCGGTCAAACTGGAGTTTGCCAGCCCGATCGATACGGTCGGTGAGGACCCCCGTGTGCGTAAGACGATTCTGCTGGCCACTTCCGACAACTCACGGGTGGTGAGGCCCCCTATCATTGTCAGCACCAGCCTCTTTGCCGAGAAACCCGACCCGTCGCGCTTTCCGCTCCGCAACCTGCCGGTGGCGGTGCTGTTGGAGGGGGAGTTCACGAGCCATTTCCGGCACCGACTGCCACCCTCCTTTGTCAACAACGAAGCCTTCAAGGTTTACGAGGAGAGCGGTTCACCCGGCAGGATGATCGTGGTTTCAGACGGCGATGTCGCCAAGAATTACGTTCAGATGCGTGACGAGCAGTACTTCACCTCGCCACTTGGGTTTGACAACTACACGCGGACTACCTTTGGGAACCGTGACTTTTTACTCAACTGTGTGAACTATCTTCTTGATGATGAAGGATATATGGATGTCCGGTCGCGGGAAGTGAAGGTCAGGCTGCTGGATGAAGCCCGTATTTTGTCACAACGGGGCTTCTGGAAGCTGTTCAACCTGGTGTTGCCGGTGATACTCGTGCTGTTGTTTGGAATAACTTATATTGTGCTCCGAAAAAGAAAATATGCCCGCTGAAATGAAAAGAAATCAGATCATACTCATCATCGTTATCCTCCTTGGGATCGTGGCCTTCTGGCTGGTTTCCAGGAACACCCACCAAACCATCCGGAGGGAATTGCGCGATTTCGCCATCGAGGACACCGCCTCGGTCACCCGGATATTTATGGTCCGTAAGGACAATGCCAGCGTGACTCTCACCCGGGAGAACGGGGTGTGGATGGTGAACGACAAATACCCGGCGCGTGGCGACGCGATGGATGTCCTGATGAAGACCCTCAACCGGATCCGGGTCAAGTCGCCGGTTTCGAAAGCGATGTTGGACAATGCCGTCAAGATGCTGGCCACCAGGAACACGAAGGTTGAGGTTTACAAGGGCCGGAAGCTTCTCAAGACGATTTACGTGGGCGGACCCACCCAGGACCAGATGGGTACCTTTATGATGCTGGAGGGATCATCGGTGCCCTTTTTGGTGCACATTCCCGGATTTACCGGTTACCTGAGCACGCGTTTTTTCGTGGAGGAGGATGCCTGGAAATCGACCGACCTCTTCAAGTATAATTTCGACGATATTACGGCTGTGACCGTTAACAACCCTGAAAAACCTGACGAGTCGTTCAGGGTGGAGAATGCGGGGGGCAACAATTTCAGGATCGTATCGACTACAGGCATTGAGGCGCCCGGTCCGGTTGATACGCTTCGAATCAAGTTTTACCTCAACCAGTTTGAAAAGGTTGGCTTTGAGTTCCACGCCGATGGCTTTCCGCAATTGAACAAGGACTCCCTGCTGGCCGCCCAACCCTACCGGCAGATATCCCTCCTTGACCGCCGGGGCAAGGAGACCACAGTGACGGCCTACAGGCGTTATGCCAACGGAAAGACCGATGTGGATGGCGAACCGCTCCTCTGGGATGACGAGCGGCTTTGGGCTGTCATTAATGACAACGAGTGGGTGGTGATCCAATACTACGTCTTTGACGGTCTGTTCCGCGATTATTCGGAGTTTTTCCAAACCGCAGGCCGGAATTAAAATGTTAGTAAATTGGAGGGGCAAAACCTTCTGATCACTCAGATTTTCTTAATTTTAATGAGTTAATTGAAACCAGATATGAGATTCATCATTTCAAGCACCGACCTGTTATCGCATCTGCAGGCCATCAGCCGCGTGATCAATACCAAGAACACTCTGCCGATCCTTGACAATTTCCTCTTCAACCTTGAGGGTACCAATCTGGTGATCACCGGATCCGACCTGGAAACCACGATGATCACGACGATTGGTCTGGAATCAGTTGATGGTGAGGGTCTTATTGCCATACCGGCGCGTCTCCTGGTGGATACGCTCAAGGAGTTCCCCGAACAGCCCCTCACGTTTGACATCAACCTCGACTCGCTTGGGATCGACATTGTCACCGAGAATGGCAAATACAGCATCGTGGGCAAGGCGGGGATCGATTTTCCAGTCATCCCGCCACTGAAAGAGGAGCTGATTACCGAGGTCACCTTTCCTGCCGAGGCCTTGAACAAAGGGATCAGCCGAACCCTTTTCGCCACGGCCGATGATGAGTTGCGGCCGGTGATGAACGGGATCCTCGTGGAGCTTCGCGCCGATCAGGCCACTTTTGTCTCTTCCGATGCGCACAAGCTCGTACGCTATCGGCGGGCAGACATCTCCTCGCAAAAGGATGCCTCGTTCATCCTGCCGAAGAAGCCGGCCAACCTGCTCCGGAATATTCTCCCGAGGGAGGAGGGGAATGTCAGCCTTCAGTTCGATGAAAAGAACGCCGTTTTTACCCTCTCACGTTATAAGCTGATTTGCAGGCTGGTGGAGGGAAACTATCCGGCTTACGAGGCCGTCATTCCCAAGAGCAACCCCAACAAGCTGTATGCCGACCGGGTAGCTTTCCTGAACACCTTGAGGCGCATCTCCGTCTTCTCGAACCAGGCATCCAACCTGGTGAAGCTGCAGATCAGCGCCAACCAGATGATCATCTCCGCCCAGGACATTGATTATTCGATATCGGCCGTGGAGAAGCTGGGGTGCCAGTATGGAGGCGACAATATGGAGATCGGCTTTAAATCGCTCTTTCTCATCGATATCCTAAACAATATCTCCGGTGAGGAGATCGTGATGGAGCTGGCCGATCCTACCCGTGCCGGCATCCTGCTGCCCCGGGAGGAGGAGTCGGATGAGGAGAACCTATTGATGCTATTGATGCCAATGATGATCAATACCTGATGATATGGCCCCGCTGCGGCGGGGCTCTTTTTTGCTGCCAATGAAAAGGAAGCGGATTTTTAACGACGGACAGATAACCATTCCATTTATGAAATTAGCTCTTGACCGGCCGATTGTGTTTTTCGACGTGGAGACGACCGGCCTCAACATCGGCAGCGACCGCATCATTGAGATCGCCTTGCTGAAAGTCTCGCCCGACGGGCAGGACCGCACGCTGGTTCACCGGATCAATCCGGGGCGTCCGATTCCGGAGGAGTCGACCCGCATTCACGGCATAACCGATGAGGACGTTGCCGGCAAGCCCCAGTTTACCCAGTTGGCCGGAGAGATCGCAACATTTATAAGGGATTGCGACCTGGGCGGCTATAATTCGGACAAGTTTGATATCCCGATCCTGGCCGAGGAGTTTGCCCGCGCCAACTATGACATTGACCTCAAGCGTACCCGCTTCGTCGATGTCCAGGCTATCTTTTTCAAGAAAGAGCCCCGCAACCTGTCGGCCGCCTACAAGTTTTACTGCGGTCGCGACCTGGAGGGAGCTCATTCCGCGATGGCCGACGTGCAGGCTACCTGGGAGGTCCTTCAGGCTCAACTCGATCGTTATGAAGACCTGGAGCCGAAGGTGGAGAGCCTCAGCGCTATGGGGCAGGCTTCCCGTTTCGTTGATTTTGCCGGCCGGATCATCCTGGGCGACAATGGCGAGGAGCTTTTTAATTTTGGCAAGTACAAGGGACAGAAGGTCCTGGATGTGTTCCGAAAGGAGTCACACTACTATGACTGGATGATGCAAGGCGATTTTCCCGAATACACCAAACGCGTCATCACCCGCATCTATTTGCAATTGAGAAATTTGTAATCGTATGAAGATCATTGCCATTGGCCGCAATTACATCGACCACGCCAAGGAGCTGAACAACCCGGTTCCAACCGAGCCGGTGGTCTTCCTTAAGCCGGATACCGCCCTCGTCAAGGGCAACAAGCCGTTCTTCTATCCGGATTTTTCGCAGGAGATCCACCACGAGGTGGAGATCGTCCTGAAAATCTGCAAGGTAGGGAAGAACATCGCCCAGGAGTTCGCCCATCGCTATTACGATGAGCTGACTGTCGGCATCGATTTCACGGCGCGCGACCTGCAACAGAAGGCCAAGGAGAAAGGGCTTCCCTGGGAAAAGGCCAAGGCGTTCGACCATTCGGCGCCGGTTGGGCAGTTTATCCCATTCGACCGGCTGCCGGAGCCGAAATCGATCCGCTTTAGCCTGGATATCAACGGCAAGCGGGTTCAGGAAGGTGACACGGCCGGTATGATCTTTTCATTTGACTACCTGGTTTCCTATGTTTCCCGATTTTTCACCCTTCAGATGGGCGACCTGATCTTCACCGGAACACCGGCGGGGGTTGGGCCGGTGAGCCGGGGCGACCGGCTGGTGGCTGGGATTGGCGGGCAGGTACTGCTGGATTTCGAGGTGAAATAGCTTTTTAGCTCTCATCCAACGTTTTAAGGATCAGTCTGATCATTTCATCGATCTCCTCTCCGCTGATTATCAGGGGAGGGGCAATCCGGATGCTATCCTTGCAGAACAGGAAAAAATCGAACAACAGTCCGTTTTTCAGGCTATTGGCGAAAAACCGATTGACCCTTTCTGGTGAGTCGAGGCGTGCAGCGATCAGCAGACCCCTGCCCCTGACCTCCTTTATGTGTCTGTGGATCAGTCTTTCACGGATCAATTTCCCCTTCTTGTCAGCCTTTTCAGGGAGTTTCTCCTCCAGGATCAGGTTCAGTGAGGCGAGTCCGGCTGCACACGAGACCGGGTGTCCCCCGAAAGTGGTTACGTGCCCGAGTGCCGGATTGCTTGTCAGGGTGAGCATCATTTCCCTGGAGGAGATGAAAGCGCCCAGTGGCATTCCACCGCCCAGGGCTTTCGCCAGGACGAGGATATCGGGTGTGACGTGTTCGTGACCCAGGGCGAAGAGGCTGCCTGTCCTGCCGAATCCGGTCTGGATCTCGTCAAAAATCAGCAAGGCACCAGTCTCGTTGCAACGCTTCCTAATGGCGGCCAGAAATCCGGGGTTGGGCAGGATGATTCCCGCTTCAGCCTGGATTGGTTCGACGATGACGGCTGCGGTAGTCTGGTCAATTTCGTTAAGTTGATTGATGCTGTTGAATTCCAATATCTTAACTGACGGCAGCAATGGCCGGAAGGCGGTTTTATAGGTTTCGGAGCCCATAATGCTCAGGGCTCCGTGGGTGCTGCCGTGGTAGGCATTGGAAAAGCACACCAGTTGGTGACGGCCGGTTTGCCGTTTGGCCAGTTTGAGGGCTCCCTCCACTGCTTCGGCGCCTGAATTGACAAAATAGACCATTTCCAGTGGGGCCGGCAGGTGGTCCACCAATGTTCTGGCCAGCATCACCTGCGGGGTCTGAACCAGTTCGCCGTATACCATTGTGTGTAGGTAGCGGCCGGCCTGTTCCCGGATGGCTTCGATTACCCGGGGGTTCGAATGTCCGATATTGCTCACTGAGAAGCCGCTGATCAGGTCGAAGTATTTTTTGCCTTGTGGATCATACAGAAAGCAGCCTTCCGCCCTGGCCACCTCAAGGCCCAGCGGGTAGGGGGAGGTTTGGCCTACGTACTTGAGAAATAGCTCCTTGCGGTTCATCCCTGTTCTGATTGGGCCTTAATCGGTGAGGAGGTTCAGGTGGGCGACCAGGTTTTTTCGGTACACTTTGCCAACCGGGATTTCGGCCAGGGTATCGCCAACCCGAACTTTTAGGGACGTGCTGTTTATGACTTCTATCTTGTTGATATTGACAACATAGGAACGGTGGGTGCGTATGAACAGCCCTTGTGGGAGGCGTTCGATCAAGGCTTTCAGGGTAAAGTGAACCGGGTGTTTGCCGGTAGGGGTTACCAGCACGACATAGTTTTCCATAGCCTCGATCCAACTGATGTCGGCCAGGGAGAGCCGGATGAGGGTGTTCCCTTTTCGGATGAAGCTATAGGAGTGCTCCTGGCTGATATTCTGGTCTTTGCGCCATCGGTTGTACACTTTTGAGATTGCCTTGTAAAAACGGCTGAAGATGATTGGTTTGAGCAGGTAGTCGCTCACGTCATATTCGAACGCTTCGATGGCATACTTCTCCAGTCCGGACAGAATGATCACCGCCGGCTGGTTTTTCAATGTTTGCAGGTACTCCAGCCCGTTCATTCCTGGCAGTTCAATGTCAAGGAGAACGAGGTCCACTTCCAGGTCGTCCGGATGATTGTTAATGGCATCGAGGGCGCTGGCATAGGATCCCACGACTTGGAGCATCTTGGTTTTTTTGGCGTAGGCCTCAACCAGTTTTCTTGCGTCATCGAAATCTTCGATGACGATGCAATTCATAGGTTTAATCAGCATTGTCCCGGACTTTCACCTTCACAAAGATATCTTTTTTCGATTTGGTCCACCTGTTTTATAGTCATTCTCAGCCAATCCAGGATTAACTGGTTAACCTCTTGGTCATCAAGACTCCAGATCAGGTTGGATTCCCGAAGGCGGCGGGTCAGCTCGAACAGGGTGATGGCAGCTGAGACCGAGATGTTAAAGCTCTCCGTGAATCCCCACATCGGTATCCGCAGGAACTCATCGGAGAGGCTTATGGCTTGTGGGGAGAGGCCTGTCAGTTCGGTTCCGAAGAGGAGCGCGGTTTTTCCCCGGCTCAGGTCGAAATCGGTGACTGTCACATCACCTTCGTGCGGTGTGGTAGCGACGATCCGGTATCCGTTTGATTTCAGTTTATTGATTGCCTGGGTTATGTCGCCGTCGGGTTGGGAATAACGGTGGAGCGTCAGCCAGCGGGCAGCGCCGAGTTCGACATCCGGGTTCAGGGTATAGGGATTCCGGTCCTCGACGATGTGGACATCCTGAATCCCGAGGCAATCGCAGGTACGCAGGACGGCGCTGGCGTTATGGGGTTGGTAGATATTTTCGAGGAGCAGCGTGACATAGCGTGTCCGTTGGGAGGCGACTGATTTGAACAGTTCCAGCCTGCGGGGTGTGACGAATTGGGAGAGGTATTGGATCAATGCTTTCATAGGAAAAAAAAAGGGAGTGCAAGGCACTCCCTGACAGTACGTTCAGTAAAACTATTTCACTTTACCGGTCAGTTCAGTTCCAGCCTTGAATTTAACAACTTTCTTGGCGGCGATTTTGATCGGAGCGCCGGTTTGGGGGTTGCGACCGGTGCGGGCGTTTCTTTTGGAAACGGAGAAAGAGCCAAAACCTACGAGGGCAACACGGCCGCCAGCTTTCAGAGTGTTAGCGGTGGTCTTCACGAATGCATCCAGGGCCCTTTTTGCATCGGCCTTGGTCAGGTTAGCATCCTTGGCAATGGAGTCAATTAATTGTGCTTTGTTCATACCAATTAGTTTTTATGGGTTAGAAATAGTTGCAATGCTACAACAAATTTAGGCCATTTGCCGAGCCAAGCAAATTTCCGGTCATCTTTTTTTCTACTTTCTGCGTAAAAATCAGGACTTTGTTACATAGTGCCCCCTTTTTTTGTTGATTTTGGGCTTCCAAGGACAATCCTCAGGGTCAGGATTATGGAAAAACCAGGAAGGTTAGGGTGTTCAGGCCGTAAAAATCTCCAAAAACTTTCTACTTTTGCCGCACGGAGAAATGGCAGAGTGGTCGAATGCGGCGGTCTTGAAAACCGTTGTGCCCTTGCGGGCACCGGGGGTTCGAATCCCTCTTTCTCCGCCAAAGCCAGGTTCGTTTTCAAGCGAAGCTGGCTTATCTTTTTTTGGGCGTACGCAAGCTTGCTTGCTAGGATGCCCAAAAAAAGATAAGCCACCTCCGAAGGCGGGAAAACGAACCTGGCTTTGGATACTCCCCCGCCCCCGGGCTCACGCCTCCCTACGGTCGGCGTGAG